>SLKF01000104.1 GCA_007134725.1 Clostridiales bacterium
ATACACTTCTCTTCATACTTTTCCAGTTTTTTCATGTTCATCCTTCACCTCTTTTTTTTAGTATAGTCTCATAAGGATACTCAGAGGCACCCTAACACCCCTGAGTATACTAAAATTCACCTTGTTTACAGTATAACAAAGATTCTTTCATATTTCAGCCTTTATTGATTGATTTTACTGACTCTTCAGTTTTTCCTTCTCTAGAGCTTCGATAATTTTTCCCATTTCAAGAGATTTTACAATCGGTCTGTAAGTCCCCGGTAATAAGGATGATGGGTCTTGTCCGGTAATGCTTGCGATTTCCCGGATGACCAATTGACTGCAGGTTCTTCCTTGGCAGGGACCCATTCCGATCCGACTGATCTTTTTGATTTCATCAAAGGTGGTATGTCCTGTTCGGATGAGTTTTCTAACATCTTCAAGGGTCACATCGGAACATCGGCAGACGATTTCGTCCTCGGAACGATCCCGCTCCTTTGGCACTTTAATGGATCTCACTTCCTTTACTTTATCTTTGCTGACGGTAAGGGAAATCACCGGTGTTTTATCAAATCCTTTGGGATTTTGCACTTTTATCACTTCCACCTCTTCCACTTCTTCCCCGCTGTGACTGAGACCCATGACCCGATCTCCCTCCCGAGGCAAGGGCAAAAATTCGTATGGAATTTTCAAGAGCGCTTTATCTTCAGAATAGGTCATATCCACAACAAATATTGCCAGACCCGGGCACTTGCTGACACATAGGGTACATCCGTTGCAATTGTCATGGTCCACATCGGGAAGATCGTTTATATCTTCAAAAGCTTTGATGCCGTCTCGATTACAGGCTGTGAAACAGGGATTGCAGGGGATTTTCTGGAAACATTCCACTACCACAAAGGGTCCCTTTTTCATTCGTTCTTCTGATGGAAAGACACTATCAATTTGTTCTTTTGTTGGTACTCCTGTTTTTTCTAACATATTTTCTCCTCCTTTATGAGCCTTGACCGGGATTGGTCACTTCTTGGCTGATCAAAGCCTTTGCAAGACCTTGTCTTATTTTTTCACCAACAGGACCGGATCGTAAATCACTTAACTGATTAAGATAGTCTCTTTCCAGTTCTTTTTCCACATCGATTTTGTATCCTAAATACGAAGATGCGGAGAGTCCCGCTAAACTGCCTTCCACCATGGCACTGCTTGCTTCTTCTACCCCGGCTACATCTCCCGCAACAAAAATTCCGTCCAGAGAAGTTTGAAGTTTATCGTTTCGTATCGGCACAAAACCTCCAAGTTCTCCAACAAATTCCATTCTACAGCCGATTTGCCATAAGAGCTCGGAAAGAGGAGTAAGTCCTACCGAGATGCACATGACATCCACATCCAGTTTTTTCTCACTTCCGGGGATCGGTTGCCATTTATCATCCAATTCCCAAATCACCGCAGCTTCCAATGCTTCTTTCCCAATGGCTTCTTTCACCGTGTGGCGGGTTAATATTGGAATTCCCATGCGTCGAATTTTTGACGCGTGGACAAGATATCCTCCGATGTTGGGAGAAGCGTCCACGATGGCTTCCACTTCTACACCGGCCTGCATCAACTGATAGCTGACAATCAATCCGATGTTTCCTGCCCCAACCATAAGTACTTTATTCCCCGGTTTTACGCCATAAACATTCATAAGGGTTTGTACCGCCCCAGCTCCGTATACTCCGGGCAAATCATTGTTAGGGAATACAAGGGTTTTTTCACTGGCACCGGTTGTGATAACCACAGACTTTGGATGAACTTTTACATAATTTCCATCTTGCTGAAGGGTTACTACACCATCCTCATAAAGCCCCAAGACGGTGGCATTTTCCATCACTTCAATGTTTTTATAATCTTCCACTTTTTTAACCAATATCTTTCCAATGTCCACGCCACGGACGGAGGCCTGCTGCTTTTCCGACCCGAAAAACATATGGGTCTGTTTGACCAGTTGTCCCCCCAACCATTCATCTCGTTCCGCCAACAGGACATCGACGCCTGCCTCAGCCGCACTGATGGCCGCACAAAGACCCGCAGGGCCTCCACCGATCACCAATAATTCTACATTTTTCATACGATCTTCCCCTTTCCTTTTTGGGTTTTTACATCCATATCCTCTCGTAGGGGTTCAATGCATACTTTTACGTTGCTTACACCATTAACCTCCATAAAACAGGATGAACAGTTTCCAATGGCACAATAGAATCCGCGAGGACGATTCCGGTCACTGTGACTTAACACTTTAACTCCTGCTGCATGTAAGGCCGCTGCTATGGTTTCTCCCTCATAGCCTTCCAACTTTTCCCCATCGTAGGTAAAGTACACTTTTTTCCCTCGCTTAAATTCCAAAACGGGATGTTCTTCAATTCTCATATTTTTCACTCCTTATCGGTATTTTATCGATTTTTAATGCATTAAACCACTGAGGGTTCCAGAATCAGATCTCCCGATTCAAATCGTCTTAGATTTAACCTATCAATATTGATTGTCGGTTCTTCTCCAAGAATACTCTCTGCTATCAAAAGTCCCGTTGCCGGTCCGAACATAAAGCCATGCCCGCTAAATCCAACGGCAAGATAAAACCCTTCCACGTCATCAACCGGTCCGTAGATCGGTTGTCGGTCGGGGGTCATATTGTATAGCCCTGCCCATTGTCGAAGAAGTCTTGCTTTTTTAAGAGGAGGCAAAATTCCCGTTGCCGTTTTAACCATCTCATCGAGGAACTGCCAACTGGAAGTAACTCGTAAATCTCTCGGTTCTGTATCGTCTCCCCGCCCCATAATAAAGCCCCCATGGGGTACCTGCTGACAGTAAATATTTAATGAAAAGGACATCAACATTGGCCCTAATAACGGTTCCAGTGGTTCCGTTACTAAAATTTGATGCCGTTCGGAATACACAGGAATATCAACCCCCGCCATGTTAGCAATAATTTGGGAATGTCCCCCCGCTGCATTTACGACGATCTTCGTCTCAATATCACCCTTGTCCGTCTTCACTTTTTTCACTTTCCCGTTTTCCACTACAATATCTGTGACTTCCGTATATTTATAGATTTTTGCCCCTAAGCGTTCCGCGGCTCTTCCATAGGCCTCTGTGGCATGAAAAGGGTTTAGATGGCCATCCTTCTCATAGAATGCGGTACTTACTAATCCTTCCGTGTTAAGATGGGGAACAATTTCCTTCGCCTGTTCAAGGTTAAGCATTCTTGAATGAATGCCTAAAGAGTTTTGTAATTGTACATTTTTCTTGAACTGCTCATGCTCTTTTTCCGTACTGGCTAGAAGTAAGTAGCCTCCTTGCTTAAATTCAATGTCACCGTCATATTGCAGTTCTTCATTGGCCGTTTCAAAGAAATCACAGGACATTTTGGCAATCTTACAGTTCATTTCCGTCCCCCACTGCTGTCGAATACCGGCCCCACAACTTCCCGTTGCACCACTGGCTAGATATCCTTTCTCAATGAGCACCACGTCCTTCACACCTTTTTTTGCAAGGTTGTAAGCGATGGCACAGCCTGATATCCCACCCCCTATTATGACCACTTCCGCAGTTTTTACCATATCTTTTCCTCCTATTCAAAGTTTTTTTCAAAAAAACCTTATCTACTTACTATAACAAGCAAGGATAATGCCAATTTCATTTATTTCAAATAATTCTGAAGATTTGTTCCCTGAACTCCTTTGTTTGCAAATGCAGCTTGGGGATCCCAAACTTTCATTTTCACAGTTTCGAAAGCCCTTCGGACAAGTCAGAATATTGACGCTATATTGTGTTGCCATATATTTTTTGATATGAGTATTGCTAAATCTACCTTTTATGGGTATGTCAGTTTTTCATCGCGCGTCAGTTTTTTGTCGTTTTTCTTTTTTTTTCTACAGAGTTATTGATTTTTTGTAATATTCGATATATACTGATTAAGAATCTTTCTTTTGTAAGTTTCTGATAACTTATATTTTTCTCTGTAGGATCCTATTGTAAGGAGTGATACCTTTGTTCGAAAACCAACTGTTAAAATATCGGGTTAAAGAAACGGCCTCGGAAAACTATTTAAAGGTTTCCCCCTCGGCCATTACCATTGAGGTAATTGACAAAATGCTTTTTGAAAACTTTCAGGAAGTATTAGTGGTGGATCATCATCATGACCGTGAGCGCTTATTGGGAATTCTAACCCTCACCGATGTATCCAATTTAAAAAAGCAGCGCAAGGATCTAAATCTTCCCATCTCAACCTATATGAATCCACATGTTATCACCATTGATTCCTCACAGACAATAACCACGGCGAAAGAACTGCTCATCAAATACAACATCGGTCGACTTCCCATCTACGAAGATTATAAAGTTGTTGGAATTATTCGCTTCGATGATATTATCAATCATCACCTTCTTACCATGCGGGTCATCAATAATCAATATGTTCATATCATGGATAGTATGCATGAGGCAATTACCGTCACCGATCGGGAAGGCAATGTCCTTTTCTGGAATAAAAATGCTGAAGAACTCTATGATATCCAAGCTGATCAAATTCTCTACAAACCCTTAAGCGACTTTTTTCCCGGAGCCTTGATTCTTTCCGTCCTCGAAGAAAAAATAGCCATTAAAAACGCCTATCATTCTCCCAAGCCCGGTTATCATATCATTATCAGCGCCCTTCCGGTCTTTATTGATGGGGAGTTTCTAGGCGTTGTGGCCACCGAAAAAAACGTAACCGAGTACACAAACCTGGTTAACCAATTGGATAGTACCAGTAGCCAGTTGGACCTTCTAAAAGAGGAAATTGAAAAAATGACGAAGGATTTCTTTTCTCTCGGGAATGTACAAGGCAAAAATCCCCTCATGCAAAACCTTATTCAGGTGGCAAAAAAATCATCCCGTACGGATGCCAATATTTTAATCACCGGGGAGAGTGGCACGGGAAAAGAAATATTCGCAAAATCCATTCATCAGAACAGTGGTCGAAAAGGACATTTTGTTCCGGTGAACTGTAGTGCTATTCCAAGCTCCCTGTTTGAAAGTGAGTTTTTCGGCTATTCCGGTGGAGCCTTTACCGGTGCCTTGAAAAATGGTAAGGTTGGCTATTACGAACTGGCCCATAATGGCACCCTGTTTTTAGATGAGATCGGCGATCTGCCTTTAGAACATCAGGGCAAGCTCCTCCGTGTTCTTCAAGAGGGAAATGTTACCCGAATCGGATCGAGCAAGACCATTAATATTGACACCAGAATCATCGCAGCAACAAACAAAAACCTTACTGTGATGATCAAAGAAGGTCTTTTCAGAGAGGATCTGTTCTATCGACTCAATGTCATCCAGTTGGATTTACCACCCCTACGAGAGCGTCGGGAAGATATCATTTTACTGTTCACCCAGTTTCTAAATGAAATCTGCTCCAAAAACAACATAACGGTTCCCACGGTTGATAATGATGTGTATAATATCCTCTTAAAATATCGTTGGAAAGGCAATATTCGGGAGTTAAAAAATGCGGTGGAATACATGGTGGTGGTAAGCAATTGTTCCACCGTAAAAAAAGATCATCTTCCCCAATACATCTTAGTGGATCTCTCTAAGAATACCGATTATCTCAACCTTCCTAATTTAGCTGAAGGCCAAACCGGTTTAACAGAAAATCTCAATGCCATGGAAGGGAACTTGATCATTGACGCCATGAAAAAAGCAAAAGGGAGTAAAACAGAGGCTGCGAAAATACTGAAAATACCCCGCAGCACGCTGTATTACAAACTGGAACAGCACAAAATCCCTTCCCTGTAATTCCTTATCTCAGCGTAAATCCTTCTTTTAAGGGATCATCGGAATCGATAACAAACTGACTGAAACCGGTAATATAACTATTCCCTGTGATTTTTATTCGCAGGGCTTTTTGTTTTCCTATTTCCGTTTCCTCAAGAACCACACCCTTAAACCGTGTTCCCAGAATGCTCTCATAAGTAAATTCTTCTCCAAGTTTAATCATTTTCTTATGGTATAAGGTCGCTAGCTTTGCGGTGGTACCGGTTCCACAAGGAGAACGATCCAACTGCCCTTTTCCAAAAACCACAGCATTTTTGTAATGCCCTTGGGAATGGCTTGGTTCATCATAGAACTCCACCAAATCGATGGTATTGATATGAGCATGCTCCGGGTGTTCCACCTTGATTTTCCGATTAAGAATTCCCCGTATTTCCAATCCATATTTCAGAAGTTCACTACTGTATTTAGGATCTACTGAAATTCCCAAATCTTTACAGTTCACAATTGCAAAAAAGTTTCCTCCAAATGCAATGTCCGCCCTTAGGGATTTTCCCTCGGCTAGTTGAAATTCATAGTTTTCCATAAAAAGAAATGCCGGTGCATTTATAAAAGACACTTCCTCAACCTGCTGATTTTCCATTCGAGCTTCCACTTTAATCAGTCCTGCGGGTGTATCGAATACCACTTCATTAATCCCTTCTTTACCGGGGATCATTCCTGTTTCCAGGATTACATTGGTCACCCCGATGATCCCGTGGCCGCACATATTTAAGTATCCGCCGGAATCCATAAAGATCACGCCATAATGGGCCTCCGGGTGAACCGGATCGGTGAGAACTGCACCAAACATGTCATCATGACCCCTTGGTTCCAACATTAACTGCCGTCGTATCAAATCCTGATCTTTCCGTAGATATTCTCGTTTTTCCATCATGGTCTTTCCATACACCGGGACGCCTCCGGTAATCACCCTCGTTGCCTCTCCCATTGTATGGGAGTCCACCGCTTGAACCATTCGTTCAAATCGCATGTATCCCACCTACCTTCATTCTATTTATCATTTTTCGAAGAAGACCAGGAGCGGTCTGAGACTACTCCTGGTCTATTTCTATCTTGTTACTCTAAATTATGTTTTGAGCTCATTGCCTTTATCAGAAAGAAAATAAACCCGCCTCCGTAAAATCCTAATACTAAAATCATAAAGAAAATTGTCATGGGTTCCATGTTAAATCCTCCTTTTTTCCTGGTGATTTATTCCTGAAACAATTTTTCGTAGGAAGCCTTATCCAAAACTTTCCCTTCACTCATTCTTCCGGGACGAATTAGCTCGGCTAAACGATTATTCAAAATCAACAATACAACAATGAGAAGTGCCCATTGTGCGAACATTGTACCCGGGGAGAATACTTCCAATGGATTCCACCATTCGTCCGGATACCATTGAATAGATTGCCATACCCACCAACCGAATACTCCTACAAACATTACCGGGAATGCGCGGATACACCAGCCCCACCATGCACCGATTTTCATATCTGCATTTTCGTGGTTGATCTCTTCATCCAGAATCTTTTGAACACCATACTTCATCATTACGATTGAAATTAACAATCCACTGATCAGAAGTGCTACACCCCAAACCCAGTCCTGATTATCGAGGAAATTGATACTGTATGCTGAAGGGATTCCCGCCAAGAAACCAACAAGACAAATCCAAATCGTTGCTTTCTTTCTGCTGAATCCTGCATCCTGAAGATTTAGTACCCCAACCTCGATCATGGATAAGAGAGAGGAAATCGCTGCGATTGCCAATGCCAAGAAGAAAATTGCCGCAACAATGGTTCCTCCGGGCATCGTTCCAAATAATGCAGTAAGGTATACAAAGATTAAACCATTGTTTCCTGAAGCTAAAGCTGCCTCCGCAAGCGCAGTAGTTTCGGACAACGCATATACGGTTGGAAGAATTGCCATCGCAGCAATAATACCAATCAATACATCTCCGAAACCGATGACAAAACAGTTTACCCCGAGATCTTCTTTTTCTTTAGTATAAACCGCATAAGTCATTAATAATGCCCAACCGGCTCCAGTAGACCATGCCGCTTGAGTAAAGGCTTCCAACCATACCGTGGGATTCGCTAAATCTCCCAGATTCGGCGTGAATAAGAAAACCAATCCGTCAGTTGCTCCCGGCAACGTGACTCCTCGAATCATTGTTACGGTAATTAGTACAAATAGAGTTGGAATCATTACTTTTGTCGCTTTTTCGATTCCTCCTGAAACTCCCTTAAAGATAATAAATCCACCAATCACCATTGCCAAGAAGTGAAAGAAAATAGTTTGACCCGGGGAGTTGAGGAATCCCTCCCAAATAACTGCGGTCGCTTCCGGAGTCCCTGCATTAGTGAAGGCTCCTTGTAGGGCATATACAAAGTATCGAAGCGTCCAACCGGATACTACGGAATAATAAAACATGATTCCTAACGCTGCCGCTCCCAGCCATCCACCGATCCATGTGAATTTTTTCCCCATGAAATCACGAATAGCGCCTACGGTTCCGAGACGGGTTTTCTTTGCAATAACCATTTCTGCAATAAGAAGCGGAATCGCCCAAACAAAGATCGCTACCGTCAGGGCAATTAGAAAAGCTCCCCCACCATTTGCTGCTGTAACCCGTGGAAAACGCCAAATATTTCCTGTTCCAACTGCCATACCGATAGCAGCACATATAAATCCAAAACGACTTCCAAATGTTGATTTGCTTGATCCTTCCA
>SLKF01000137.1 GCA_007134725.1 Clostridiales bacterium
ATACCACATGATATTTGCATAAATACACGATGTTCTTATTAGATTTATATTCCATAAGTATATTATATATCAATGTGATATATAATTAAAGTGCTTTTAAATAAAAAAGAAAGTCTTATATCACCATAGTTAAAAACTAGGGGCTTTACGCCCGAATATAGTAAATCTAAAAAAGATGCAAAAATTATGACCTCTTCGGACACAAGAAGGGAATTTCTCTGCAGCGCATCCTTTAGGAGTCATTGTTTCCTCGGCGCTGGGAGAGGCGGACAATTACTCCGTCCCCTTGTCCGCTTTTATAAGGAAGTCCCGGCGGATGTATTTGCTGTACAGGTAACGCCGCTTGCCCCAGTCGTTTTTCAGGCGATCCTCCAGACGGTCCCGATAGTCCTGGAAAAGTTGGAGGTCTTCATCGCTTACGGGCACATTTCCGTATTTGCTTTGGACAAAGATATGGGTCAATTCTTTTATGCCGATTTTTCGTTCTTCGTACAGCTTATAGGCGATTCGATTGGCAAATTCGTAGTGGGTCTCCCCTTGTCTTTGCTCTTGTCCCATTTTATTGATCAACTCCAGCAGATAGGCATACAGACAAAGGACTTTCTTTTCCGACGACCAGTTTCGCATCTGTCGTTCCCGCCGTCGATACTGCATCATGCCGTATAGGAAACGGGCGGGCATAAAGCCGATAAAAATCAATAGCAGTACCATGATCCCTCCCCGGGTTACACTCGGAGATATTGCGGTCTGGGTTTCCTGGTCTCCAGGCCCCCGACCTTCCCAGTTCAGATCTTCGTCGAACTCGATGCCCAGATCATCAAAGTCATCCTCCGGCCCATTTACATCGATGGCTGTATCTTCATCTTCCTCGGTATCCAATAATCCATCCTGTCGGAAAGGCTCGGGAAAGGCGGGTGTGGGCTCAAAATTGACCCAGCCTACAGGCTCAATGAAGGCCTCTACCCAGGTATGGGCATGTCGTTGCCGCACCTCATACACCTGGTGCTCACCCTCCACTTCATCCCGGGCCACATAGCCTTCAATATAACGAACAGGGATCCCTTCCAGTCGCAGCATTATGGCCATGGATGTGGCGTAGTAGGTGCAGTATCCTTCCCGGCTTTCAAAGAGGAAATGATCCACAAATTCTTCATTCAAGGGCAGGGGCTCTACCTGAGTGTTGTATTCATAGTTTTCCCGCAAATAGGCTTCAATAGCCTTGGCCTTATCGTAATCGGTTTTTGCCCCGGCATCTTCAATAATGTTTTTGGTCAACTCCCGGGTTCGGTCGGTAATTTCTCCCTCAGGAAGCTGCAAGTAGATTTCTGCATCTTCCAGATCCTCTTTTCGAAGATCAATATCCGTCTCCATCAGTTCTCCATACAGTCGAGGCCTTAGCACTTTGATGGTATAGCTTTCCCGTTGATACACTCCCTCAGGGAAAACCAACACCCCGTCTCGATTGACAATGACCTCGTCCCCTCTTGGGGACCGTACTTCCACAGGATTAAGGGGAGCAAAAAGACTTCGGGATGCAAATTCCTCATGGGTAATGGTAATATAGGTTTGACGAAAATATTTTTCCTCTTCTTCTGAGATACCTCCAAAATCCTGGTTGACACCGTAGGTCCGAGAGGGCTCCGAGAGGGTCTCCCATCGATTATCTCCGTAGGTGTGGCGCACATTTCCCCGTAAATAGTGAGAAGTGGTAGCCTCCACCTGCATAATCACCCGACTGCTGAGGTTTACCGGTCCCCCTAATCGGTTCCCTTCCCGCTGAAAGCCCGTAGCGGTAAAATCGAAGGTCTCCGCTTCCCGGCCTCCCCGGTTGTACTCACTGTCGGAGCGCATATCCTCCACAAAGGGAAACACATCGTATACCCGGTCTTCCAACCATCGCCACTCCAAAGCATTGCTGGATTTCGGCAGCACCATGGCCAGCATAATAATCAGTAGACTGTAAATGCCAACAGTCAGAATCCAGGGGCCATACAGACTGTCCATGCGGGTTCTTTCCGCACCCTCCCAGTCCCGCTGCTCATCAAAGTATTTATTCATGCCAAAGAGCACTAAAAAGGCCACAATAAAGACCACGGTCATCATATAGGCCTGATCGATGTAAATATACCAGTAATAGATATAGGATCCCAGATATAGGGGAAGCAACCAATACACCCGTTTTCCTTTAAAGATAATAAAGGCCGTAAATAAGGCAATAAGCCCTAACAAAATTCCCCAAAACCACAACACATTTTCCGGAAAGATGAACTCGTCTCCCCGAAGATGATTAAAAATATTGGAAGACAGGGCCACAAGCCGCTGAATGCCAGGTTCCAGAATCGGGGTTACGTATCGATGGACCCCTAAGATGGAAATCATGGACAGGACCAGGAGAATGTAAAAGACCAGAGGCTTTTTCATGAAAAATACCACGGCCAGACTTCCCAGCACTACCATCAAAAATTGCACAAAGAAGTTCAGCTCCACCCCGATGACGACGCCGTAGACGTATAAAAGGCTGAAAACCATGGCAATATAGGTGATGTAGGATATCAATTTTTGGCTTACGCTCAGATTTTTATACATTTTGGGCCTCCAACATCTCCTTGATATTGGTTCTATAGTCGATGTGATACAGGGAAATCTTTTCCTGTTTCAGTTTCTTTTCCACTTGGGGATCTACAAAACCGGTTTTATTCTGCTTATCCGTAACCACCATAAACAAGGGATTTAAATTCCTCATCTTCAGCTGAATTCCCTGGGCTCCCATCTCCTTATCTAAATTGGGAGTTACCACAATTACCGTGGCTCCCTTGGGGATCATATTGATTCTGGAAAGCATGAAGGTTTTAAAATTCTGCCTTCCGTTTCCCTGAAATAAGGCAAAGGTTTCTAAAAAAGGTTTCAAATCCGACTTTTGATGCCCGGTAATATGGACCGGGATCTGTCCCCGCTGGGTATCCAAGGTCATTTCTATATTATGGGTGAGACAGTAATTGGTCATACAAAGAGCGGCGTCCACCACCTTATCCTCCAGGCGACGATCCACATCCCGCAGGTAGTGATGGATTTCATTGTCCACAATCACGGCCACATAGGTATCCCCGCGATTTTCATAGTTTTTGACAATTACCTCTCCCTTTTTTGCCGTCATGCTCCAGTGTACCCGTTTCATCGAGTCCCCGTCCTGATAACCTCTAAGGGAAGCGATCCGGCTCTTATCCTCAAAAGCGGGATCAAACACCCGAAGCTCTCCCAGTTGCTGACTGGCAGAGATCTCAAAGGAAGAGAGGTTGATCACTTCAGGATAAACCATCAGGGCCGCCTCACTGGCAATTCGTTTTTTAAAGGAAAAAAGACGGAACACATCCCGCAGGGTAATTTCAATATCTCCCAGCTCATAATACCCTCGGCGTTTCAGGGTTACGGACTGTCCCCTGACAAAGTGGGATTTCGAATCCATGCTGGTGATCTCCGGGGGATCCATGGTCCCTGTTAACCGTCGGGATATGGCGCTTTGCACTTCAAGAAAGGGAACGTAAAAAACGCTCCGGTTTTCTAATCGGTATCCGATGCTGATTTGGTCCCCGATATACAAGGAATCCTTCGGTATCTGCACCGTTCCCTTTAGGCCTCTCATGACCACCAGATTGTGAAATACGGGAAAGAGCAGGGTCAGTAAAAATACGTAAAAGATAAAATAGGGCATAAGACCGCCGACAAAAATCACGGTAAATAGCAGAATCAGCCCCGAGAATAACAGTACTTTTTTATTATTGATCATTAGCAATCACCGGTACGGATACCCGCTTTAATACTCCTTCTAGCACATCTTCTATTCGCTTGCCTTCAATCTTCGCCTCGGGAGACAGCATCAGTCGATGGCCCAGCACCGGTACCACCATGGCCTTGACGTCATCGGGAATCACGTAATTCCGTCCCGACACATAGGCTTTTGCCCGGGCGGTTTTTAACAGGTCAATTCCGGCTCTGGGACTGGCCCCCAGCTGCAGATCCTCATAACTCCGGGTCACCCCTACGATCCCTACGATATAGTCAAGAATGTCGTCATGGGCATGGAGTTCTTCCACTTCTGTTTGCATTTGTAAAATCTCTTCCTGATTGACCACCGCCTGAATATGATCCAGATTTCGATGGGTTTTATGGTTTCGCAGGATTTCCCGCTCAAATTTCTTCTCCGGGTACCCCAGGGAAAGCCGCATTAAAAATCGGTCCAGCTGGGCTTCCGGTAAAGGGAAGGTTCCCTGGTATTCCAAAGGATTTTGAGTAGCCAAGACCATAAAAGGTTTGTCTAAAATGTAGTGCTTATCCTCAGTGGATACTTCTCCCTCTTCCATGGCCTGCAAAAGGCTGGACTGGGTTTTCGGCGAGGTCCGGTTGATTTCATCGGCCAGGAAGACCTGATGAAAGATCGGACCCTTTTTAAAGGCAAAGGTTCCGGTTTTCGGTTCATAAATATTGACCCCGATAATATCGGAAGGCATCAAATCCGGGGTAAACTGCACCCGCTTATAAGATAAATCCATGGTTTTCGATAAAGCCTTTACCAAGGTGGTTTTCCCCACCCCGGGGACATCCTCAATCAATAAATGCCCCTTGGCCAGTAGGGCAATCAACACCTTTTCCAGCACCTCTTCTTTTCCAATGATTACCTGTTTTAAGTTCTCCAAGATTTTCTGTGATTGTTCCTTCGCCATAATACGCCTCCTGACTGAATAGTTTGAACCTTCTTCAGAAAAATATAGCACAAAGGGGAAGGGGCATTTGCTTTTCTGTTATTACCGCCGTCTCCCTTGTGCTTTTGTTTCAGGTTTATAGTTAAACGTTATGTTTTAGCCGCTTATGCTTTTGCGGCACTATCTTCTTTTTATGCGACCGTTTTATTTTGCGGCACCGCTTCTTTTTGCGGCACTGTTATATTTTCGCGGCACCGTTTTATTTTGCGACACCGCTTTCTTAGTCGGATCCGTCCTAAAAGATTGTCATCAATTGGAAGGTTACCTTTGCGGTGTTGTTTAAGTCTTCAATGGAGATGTGTTCTTCCAGGGTATGGGGCTTTTTCATGCCCACTCCCAGATTTAAGGAGGTTACCCCTTTTCCGTTGAAAATATTGGTATCGGACCCGCCTCCTGTGGATGCGGTATATCCGTCAATGCCGATGTTTTTAAAGGCTTCCTTGGTTTTCTTTACGATTTCATGATCTTCAGGAATATCAAAAGGCGGGTATACTCGTTCGTGTTCAATATCCACAGTGGCTCCCATTTCCTTTGCGGTCTTTTCAAATACGTCGATCATGTGCTTGGTTTGGGCCTCTACCTTTTCTTCGCTGGAGCTTCTGGCTTCCGCTTTGATTTCCAGTTTCGGCATAACCACGTTGGTAGCCTCTCCACCATGAACCACTCCGATATTGGCTGTGGTATCTTTATCCACTCGAAGAAGTTTCATGTTTTCAATGGCCTTTGCGGCAACCATAATTGCAGAAATTCCCTCTTCCGGAGCCAGACCTGCATGGGCCGGTCGTCCATTGATTGTTACCTTTAGGCTGTCCTGAGTGGGTCCTTTGGTGACGATTTCACCGGAGGATCCTGCACTGTCCAGGACAAAACCGTATTCCGCCTTGATTTTACTGTAGTCCAGATTCTTCGATCCGAAAAGTCCGCCCTCTTCCCAAATGGAAAACACCACTTGGATGTCCCGGTGGGATTTCTTTTGTTCTTTCACCTGTCTGATGGCCTCCAGTACCGATGCGATTCCCGCTTTGTCATCGGATCCCAGGATTGTGGTTCCGTCAGAGTAGATTACGCCCTCTCGAATTTCCGGCTTAATTCCCTCTCCCGGTTTTACCGTATCCATATGGCAGGAAAATAAAATCGGATCTCCCGACTTGTCACCCTTTAACATTGCAATAATGTTTCCGGTTTCCCCGCCAACTTTTTCTCCCGCGTCGTCCTGGGTTACTTCAAGACCTAGGTCCTCCAGCTTTTTCACCAATACCTTGGCGATTTTTCCTTCCTTGGAAGAATGGGAATCAATTTGAACCAATTCGAAAAACTCTTCTAATAATCTTTTTTCATTAATCATTTTTTTGCCTCCTTTTTTCTTTTGATGCTTTTAAAACCTATTATTCTAGCCTTTTAATCCACTGTTCTCTTATGCTGTATTAAAAAAATCATATGTTTTAATAAAATCTTTCATCTACAATAGTATACCAAAATCCCGAAATTTTTACCAGAAAGGTTTTTTAGATCCCGGTTTATTTTTTCACCGTCTGGGAAAAGGCGTTCATAATCCCTTTGAAGTCCTCAATGGTCAAATTCTCCGCCCGCTTTATGGGGTCCACCCCGGCGATTCCCAAGGCTTCCCGAACCTGATCCTTGGAAAACCCAAGATCCCCGGAACTCAGGGAGTTCAGCAGGGTTTTTCTCCGTTTCCCGAAAGCATCTTTGACAATGCCAAAGAGGAGTTTTCGCTCCCCAGTGGTTAATTGGTTGGCCTTCGGTGTAAAGGTAATCACCGTGGAGGACACCTTGGGTCTCGGTAAAAACACGGTGGGGGGGACGCTGAGGACTTCCCGAACATCGGCGTATAAATTACAGGCCACGGTTAAGGCCCCGTAGACTTTGCAGTCTTTAGAGGCTAAAATCCGGTCCGCCACCTCTTTTTGGATCATCACGGTTATGGAATGGATCGGTGCGTTTCCTTCCAGTAAAGACATAATAATCGGCGTAGTTACATAATAGGGAAGGTTGGCCACGACTTTGAAACCCGTTTCCAATCCTTTTTCCTTTTGTAATTTTTCCAGGTCCAGTTTTAAAATGTCCTGATGGATGATCTCGATATTATCCCGGTGCTCCAGGGTTTTTTCCAATATGGGAATCAGATTTTTATCGATTTCCACGGCGATGACTTTCTTGGCCTTTTCCGAAAGAATCTCGGTCATACTGCCGATTCCCGGGCCGATTTCCAGTACCGTATCCTCGATGGTGACGCCGGCACCCTCAATGATGTTTTCGATAATATTTCCATCGATCAAAAAGTTCTGTCCCAGCGATTTTCGCATGCGATGTCCGTACTCGTTGAGGATGGTCCTGGTTCTGGTAGGGGTTGCTATTCTCATTTTCCTTCACCTCGTTTATTAATCTTGTATAACTGCACCAGGGCATCCTGCCACTCTTCCCGGCTAACCCCGTAATGGTTTAGCCGATTTAAAAACTGCTTGGCGTTGCCGTAGCCGATGCCGAGGATTTTCCCCAGCTGATCCCGGCGATCCGTAGCCCCGTTTACGCCCAGGAGCCCTTCTTTCATCAGGTCCCCTTTGCTAAACTCCGTCCTTGGGGTCTGCATCTCACATCGAGCCCGCTCTAAGGCCAGCAGGATGTTTTTAGGGCTGGCATTTTCCACCCCTACATTACCCTCTTTAAGGGCGTCGGCTTTGGGAATGAAGGCATGCTTGGCTTCTGTAACGACCTTGGCCACCTCCCGGCGAATCCACTCCCCGGGATAATCAGGATCCGTCAGGATGATGATCCCCTTCCTTTTTGCCGCCCCTTTGATTTGCTCTAAGGTCCTATCCGGCAGGGAAAATCCGCCCGTGGCAATAATCTCCGCCTTCACCGCCCGCTTAACCTGGGAGATGTCGTCCTTGCCCTCGACAACAATAACTTCCTTAATTTCTTTTTTCTCAGATTTCATAATTTCCTTTACCCTCTTTTATTTATTATTTTCCGGCTTTTCATCTTCCGCCGACTTTTCTCTACCTCTATTATAATGCCTGGCCTTGGAATTTCATACCCCTTTTATCCCATCTCTTTCGGTAAAGTCCTAAAGGACAGCGAAGAAGGACAGAGGGACGGAGTAATTGTCCGCTTTTATTTTGTAGAAATCAAAAAAAGAGCTGAGGGTTACCTCAGCTCCTAAGCTATTTCATTCATTAAAAGATGTAGTCTACCGGTGCTCCCGGTCCGATTGGCAGTCCAATCAGTAACCATACGGTAAGGGCAATCATCCAAACAACGGTGAAAGCAATGGAATACGGTAACATGGTAGAAATCAATGTACCCAGTCCAACGTCCTTGTCGTATTTTTTCGCAAAGGCTACGATAATTGCAAAGTATGACATCAGTGGAGAGATAATGTTTGTTACGGAGTCTCCGATTCTGTATGCCAACTGAGTAAGCTCCGGAGAGTAACCCATTTGCATTAACATCGGTACGAATACCGGTGCCATAATCGCCCATTTTGCAGAGGCACTACCGATAAAGATGTTGATAAATCCGGATACCAGTACAAATCCAAGGATCAAAGGAATTCCCTGTAGTCCAATGGCTTGCAGGAAGTCCGCACCTTTAATCGCCATAACCAGTCCGATTTGAGACCAGCTAAAGTACTCGATAAACTGAGCTGCGGCAAAGGCAAGGACAATGTATCCACCCATAGAGCTCATGGCGTCTC
>SLKF01000126.1 GCA_007134725.1 Clostridiales bacterium
AAATCCGCAAGAGAAGAGAAAAATCTTCGGGAGCTGGAGAAAAAGAAAAGTCTCTATAAAAGTGAACTGGAATGGATCCGGGCGGGGGTCCAGGGTCGTGGAACCAAACAAAAAGCCAGGATTCAGCGTTTTGATACACTAAAAGAGGAAAAAGAGGGTCAAGGGGACAGTCAAATGGAAATCTCTGTGGGGGCTACCCGGCTGGGAAAAAAGGTGATTGAAGCGGAAAACATTTCAAAAAGTTTTGAAGAGCCCATGGAAGAGTGGATCGAGGGATCGATGGAAAAGGCGACGGAAAAATCCATAACCGTGCCCCTCATTAAGAACTTCTCTTACACCGTGTTACCCAAAGACCGCATCGGTATTATCGGAGAAAACGGCAGCGGAAAAACCACCTTGATTAATATCCTTAGCGGCAGAATGAAGGATTTTGAAGGAGTTTTAGAGATCGGCGAAACCGTAAATATCGGATTTTATGCCCAGGAGATGGACCCCTTGCCGGAGGATCTTCGGGTGATTGATTATATCCGCCGGGAACGGGAATATATTGCCACAAAGGATGGAAGTAAAATCAGCGCATCCCAGATGCTGGAACGTTTTTTATTTTCCCCGGAAGATCAGTGGAGCCTCATTCGAAAATTATCCGGTGGGGAAAAACGAAGGCTTTATCTGTTAAACATCCTGATGCAGGCACCGAATGTGTTGTTTCTCGATGAGCCCACCAATGATCTGGATATTAAAACCCTAAGTATTTTAGAGCAGTACCTGGATGAATTTCCGGGAGCGGTAATCACCGTATCCCATGATCGCTACTTTATGGATCGTACCGTGGATAAAATATTCTCTCTGGAAGCCTACAAAATCTTTGAACATACGGGGAATTATTCGGATTATCTGGAGCGAAAAGCTCAGGGGATCGAGGGAGCAGAGCTTGGTGAAGCCCCTCGAGCCGTAAGAAATGCCAAGGATCCCTCGAAAGGAAAAAGTGGGGAAAAGGACGCAGGCAAAACCCCGGATAAAACCCCGGATAAATCAAAAAGTCATCAACTGAAATTTTCCTATAAAGAAAAACAGGAGTTTGAAACCATCGATCAGGATATTTTGCTAATTGAACAGGAACTGGAAGCCATTGATACAGCAATTGAAAACGCCGCCGAGGACTTTCAAAAGCTACAGGACCTACTGGCGGCAAAAGGGAAAAAAGAACAGGCCCTGGAAGAAAAAATGGAACGATGGGTGTATTTAAACGAGTTAAAGGACACCATCGAAGGGCAGGAATAGGAGTCAAAGGATATGAAAGGCAGTCGACTGGAAAAAGCTACAAAATCAGCGGTGCTGGTAATGATCCTTACCAGCCTTAGTAAAATCATGGGTTTTCTTCGGGAAGTGCTCATCGCCCTCCGCTTCGGCCTGGGAGGAGATACCGACGCTTTTTTTATGGCCCTGACCATCAACGGGGTCTTAATTACGATTATCGCCTTGGCCTTAAGACAAAGCATGATTCCCATTTTTACCGATATTCGGAGAAAACAGGGAGAAGTTGAAGAAAACCGGTATCTCAGTCGATTCAGCCTGCTGATTTTTCTAGGATCCCTGGGGGCCATCGGTGTCTTTTATGTGGCGGCACCGCTTTTGGTCAGCCTGTTTGCCATTGGATTTGAGGGCGAGATTTTTGACTTTACCGTCCGACTGGTTCGAATCGGCCTGCCCAGTATGGTGGCAGTGGTACTGACCGATGTTTTCAATGCCTATATACATAGTAAAGAGAATTTCGCCTTTCCCGCATTGATGGGCATTCCCTTTAACATTCCCTATTTTATCTTTCTGATTTTCATGGGAGACCGGTACGGTATTCCGGGGCTGATGATTACCGCAGTGGCAGCGAATGTACTGCAGTGGCTACTTACCATGGGATTCAGTACCAAGATCGGATGGCGGTACTTTCGGGGAACCTCGGTGGTCGCTGCCCTGAAGGATCAAAATGTAAAGCGGACCTTTGCCTTTGTGGGCCCGGTGATTTTAGGAACCATGGTCAGCAAATTCAATGTCATTGTGGACCGGGCCCTGGCCTCAGGACTGGTTATGGGAAGCGTCTCCGCCCTCAGTTATGCGGAAAAAGTGAAAGCCCTGGTCTACGGGGTGTTTATTTTAACCCTGGTGACGATTATTTATCCCATCCTGGCAAAGGAAGGGGATGCAAAAAATCCCGCCAATTTTAACCGGATGCTGTTAAAGGGGATCAACGTCATGCTGTTGATGACCATTCCCGTGGCGGTGGGGACCATGCTGCTGGCGGAGCCCATGATCCGGGTCTTGTTTCAGCGGGGGGCCTTTGATGCCTGGTCAACGAATATGACCGCCTTTGCCCTCAGCTTTTATGCCATCGGATTTGTAGGCATCGGGGTTCGGGAGATGCTGATTCGGGGTTTTTACTCTTTGCAGGATACCAAAACCCCGATGGAAAACGGCGTGTATGTGGTATCCCTGAATGTTGCCCTGAATCTAATATTCGTTCGATTTTTCGACCATGGAGGCTTGGCTCTGGGAACCAGTATAGCCTCCATCCTAGGGGCCTATCTGCTGTTAAAAGAGCTCCGGAAAAAAATCGACATTGGAGGCGGCCGCAAAATGCTCCTCTGCGCAGCGAAATCCGGGTTCGCCTCCCTGGCCATGGCCGGGGTCATCTTTACCGGCGCGAAATTTTTTAGCACCGGATGGTTCGCGACGGCCCAAGCCTACCAAGGGCCGGTGCCGGAGCTCTTTATGCTGCTCCTGGCCATCACCTCCGGCGCCGCCGTATATTTTGGCATCTTGTACTTCTTCAAAATTGAAGAAGTGGAAATGCTAAAACAGCTGATCCTGGACAGAATAACCAAAGAGGACAGAGGGACGGAGTAATTGTCCGCCTCTCAGGAAAGGACAGAGGGACGGAGAAGGACACGGGGACGGAGTAATTGTCCGCCTCTGATAAACTTATATATAAGCAGGATAAAGGGATAGAGCAATTGATTGCCTCTGTCCCCGGGGACACCCTAAGCATTTGTGGGGTCTCTTTTTTTATGCTTTCAACCCATGGCCTTCTTTAACAGCGAGTGGAGTTATCAGAAAATAGAAACTTTGGGGACGGTACTTGAATTATATTCGAAAGGGTGTATAATGTGAATCATAGTAAAGAAAAGGCAACAAAAGCTTAAGAAGAACAGAAGCTTAAGAAGAACAGAAGCTTAAGAAGTACAGAAGCTTAAGAAGTACAGAAGCTTAAGAAGAACAAAAGCTTAAGAAGAAAAAAAGCATAAGAAGAATAAAAGAAGGACAAAGGAAAAAGACAACGGGGGGATATTCTCCTGAAAATACTAATAACAGGACAATTACTCCGTCCCCGTGTCTTCCGTGTCCTCCCCTCCGTCCCCCATGTCCTCGTTAACAGAGGGTGGAGTTGTCAGAAAATAGAAACTTTGGGGACGGTACTTGAATTTTATAATAAAGGGTGTATAATGTGAAGTATAGTTAAGAAAAAGAAAAAAAGGTGATGAGATCGATGCCGAGACAGTCGAGAGAAAAAGATCAATATGGAATATACTATATCCGTCAGCAGGGATCGAAAGCGGAGCCCCTGTTTCGGGATGAGAAGGATCGTAAGGAATTTTTACGAATCCTGGAGGATAAGAAACAGCGCTTCGGATTTAAGGTGTATGCCTACTGCATAAAGCAGGGAGAAGCCTATCATCTGATGATCGACGCCAACGGCTCGGATATCTCTCAGGTGATGAAAAGCATGAACATCTCCTATGCCCTTTACCGGAAATCCTCGGAGCACTTGTTTAAAGATCGCTACTACAGCAAGCTCATTTTTGACCTTGAAGGGCTCAAAACGATTTTCGAAGAGATTCATCAGGAGGGAAAGGATGAAGAGGAAGGCTACAACAGCTACTGCTTCTACAACGAAGAAAAGCTGAAAGCCACCACATTAGTGGATACCGAGGACTTAAACGTCCTACTCCATTGTCAGGGAACTTTTCAAAAAGAGCCGAACTGCCATGGGTGCATTGGGTCCTATGAAGAGGCAAAAAAGATTTTACACCAGGAACTTGAGGGGCTGGGACTGGATCAGAAAGCTTTTTTGAAGGATAAGAAGCTGAGAAACCAAAAGGTCTGGGAGTTTCGAAAAAAGAGCACCCTGTCCTTAAAAGAACTGGGAAATCTTTTCGGAGGCCTGAGCGAATCCAGCATTTGCAAAGTTTTAAAAAATCAGGAGCCCATAATAAGTTAGCACAATCGTGCACTACCAAAAGTCGTAAAGGCTTAATAGGATGCATGAATGATTAAATATAAGGAGGCCATAACAAATGGAACTGAATTTGGACATAACAGAAGGACCAAAGGTACATTTAAAAAAAGAGGTTTTATACGACACTCTGGTGATCGGAGGAGGCCCGGCGGGGTTAAATACCGCTCTTTATGCAAAACGTAAAGGACTGAACGTAGGGGTCATCACCGAACGATTAGGGGGTCAGGTCATGGATACCTCCACGGTGGAAAACTATTTAGGTTATGAAAGCATGACCGGAGAAGGTCTTGTAAATAAATTTATCGGACATGTACAAAATTTACAGGTGCCCATACTCAAAGAAGTACGGGTAGAGAAATTAGACAAGGATGGAGACATTCATCAGGTTCATTTAAAAAACGGAGAGGTATATCAAAGTCGGACCTTGGTCCTTGCCACCGGTTCAAAACCCCGTAAACTGGGAATTCCCGGAGAAAAGGAATTTAGCGGAAAAGGGGTTGCCTACTGCGCAATCTGTGACGGACCCTTCTTTGAAGGGCTGGATGTAGTCATTGCGGGAGGCGGAAATACCGCTGTGGAATCCGCCATTGATTTGGCGAAAATTGCGGCCCGGGTGGACCTGGTTCACCGAAGTCAGTTCAGAGCCGACCAGGTGCTGATCGACCAGTTGAAAAACTATGACAACATCCACATCCACTTAGACACGCAAATGCAGGAGATCATGGGAGAGGCCATGGTAAACGGGATTAAGGTGTTGGACCGAAATACCGGTGAGGAAAGTATCATGAATACCAACGGAATTTTCGTTGAAATCGGATATCTGCCCAACAGTGATGCCTTTAAAGAATATGTACAGATCAACGACCGCCGAGAGATCATCGTAGATGCTTTCGGAAGAACCAACGTCGACGGCGTATTTGCCGCAGGGGATATTACAACGATTCCCTACAAACAGATCATCA
This sequence comes from Clostridiales bacterium, assembly GCA_007134725.1. Taxonomy (GTDB): domain Bacteria; phylum Bacillota; class Clostridia; order Peptostreptococcales; family T1SED10-28; genus Isachenkonia. Next base: position 5,251 of record SLKF01000126.1, read on the forward strand.
CTTCCGCAGGAGACGGGGCAAAAGTGGCCCTTGCTGTGAATGACTATTTAAACACCCATGCAAGAATCGAAGCACCCCAAAAAGTGGTGGCCAAGTAGTCGATCCAAGCAAACCGCAATGCAAAATGTGAACAATGAATGATGAAAAATAAAAGAACAAAGTACAAACAAAAAAACTAAAGGAGATGTTTTACATGGCACTATTAAACGACGAAATCAGAGAACAACTAAGCGGATTTTTCAAAGGCATGAAAGAGGATGTAACCTTAGCGGTCTTTACCAAAAAGGAAGCCTGCGAGACCTGCAAAGAAGCGGAAAGCTTTATGCAGGAAATCGAGACCCTATCGGATAAAATTCATCTGGAAGCCTATGACTTTGATACCCATCAGGACAAGGCCAAGGAATTCGGTGTGACCCTTACTCCAAGCATTGTACTACTGGATGGAGAGAAAAAACACCAAGGGGTGAAGTTTAACGGAATTCCCGGAGGACACGAGGTCAATTCCTTTATCAAAGGCATTATGGAAGTATCGGGAGCCTTGGACAGCTTACCGGAATCTCAACAGGAACGACTGAAAAAAATCACAAAACCGGTAAATATTAAAGTGTTTGTGACCCTGGGTTGCCCCCATTGTCCCGGAGCTGTGGAAAAAGCCCATAAGCTTGCTTTGGAAAATCCCAATATTGATGCGGAGATGATTGAAGCCCAAACCTTTGGAGAAGTTTCCAATAAATTCAACGTATCCAGTGTACCCAAGGTGGTCATCAATGACGAGTTTGAATTCGTGGGCAATCAGCCCCTTGATACCTTCCTGGAAGAAATTGAAAAAACTCAGTAGTTATGAAACAAACGGGGAACTCAAGATCGAAGACTTTTATGTCTTCGATCTTTTTTTTGTTGAAACCATCCATAGAAGGGTATATTATCTATGCGGGTATTAACCGAAAGGCACCATAAACAATACACTAAAACCCAGAGGACGAAAGAGAAAAGAGGACAGAGGGACGGAGTAATTGTCCTCCTCCTTGGAGGACAAAGGGACGGGGTAATGGTCCTCCTCCTTGCGTCCATCTATGAAGGAGCGGATGAAATGAGATTTGAACAGGAACGAAAACTGGTTGTGGAGTACGGAAAAAAACTGATTACCTCAGGACTGACCAAGGGCACCGGAGGCAATGTTAGCATATATATCCCTGAGGAGGAACGAATGATCATCACCCCCAGCGGAATGGATTATTTTTCACTGAAACCCGAAGATATTCTGGTAATGGACCTTCAGGGAAATGTCATTGAAGGGGATCATAAACCCTCCAGTGAATACGGCATGCATCGAATTTTTTACCAAAAACGGACGGATATCCGGGCCATGGTCCATGTGCACTCGATTTATGCCACCACCATGGCGACCTTAGGTTGGGAAATCCCTGCCATGCATTACCTTGTGGCCATGGGCGGAGGAAACAACATCCCCGTGGCTCCTTATGCCACCTTCGGCACGGAAGAATTAGCCGAAAATGCCTATGAGAGCATGAAGGAGCGCTTTGCGGTACTGCTTTCCAACCACGGGCTGTTAACCGGAGGTAACACTTTGGACAGTGCTTTTTCCAAAGCCGAGGAGTTGGAATTTTGCGCAGAGATTTACTACCGTACCAAAACCATCGGAGAGCCCAGAATGCTGTCCGATGAGGAAATGGAAAAAATGGTTTGGCGCTTCGGCAGTTACGGTCAGGGCGGGGAGGAAAAACTATGATTCGAAAAGACCATGGGTTGGCCTTTATGCTGCAATATGAAAATGTGGCCTGGTATGAAAACCGGGAGGTGAAAATCCTGGACCGAAGAGTATATCCCCGGGTGATTCGCTACGAGGTTTGCAAAACCCACCGGGAAGTGGCAAAGGCCATCGCCGATATGGTTACCCAGAGTGCGGGACCCTTTACCGCTGCGGGCATGGGCATGGCCCTGGCCGCAAAGGAAGTGGAAGACGAACCCGTGGATAAACAGCTGGAACAGCTAAAAAAAGCGGGAGAAACCTTAGCCAAGGCCCGGCCTACCACGGCCAATCGAATGAAGCTGGTGGTGGAGGGCTGTATGGAAGCGGCCAAGGAAGGACTGCGCTACGGCAGGGCTCCCGATGAGATGATTTTTAATCATACCTTGGAATCCTTGAACCGAAGATACAGCAAAATGGAAGAAGTGGCGGAACACTTAGTGGATCTTTTCCCGGATAAAGGGCGGATTATGACCCAGTGTTTCGGAGAGACCATTGTGGGCATGATGCTTCGGGTGGCCAAAAGGCGAAATCTGGATCTGGAGTTTTTCTGCCCCGAAACCCGTCCCTACCTCCAAGGAGCCAGGCTGACCGCCAGTGTGATTCAGGACCAGGGTTATCCCGTTACGGTAATCAGCGATAATATGGTGGCCGTGACCATGAAGGAAAAAAAGATTGATGTATTTACCTCGGCGGCGGATTCCATCGTCTTAGACGGCCATGTGGTCAACAAGGTGGGAACCATGCAAATGGCCTTAGTGGCAAAGCATTTTGCCATTCCCTACTATGTTACGGGGATCCCGGATCAAGGGAAAACCTCAATTAAAGACCTGGTCATCGAAGAGCGAAATCCAAGGGAAGTTCTGGAGTTTCAAGGGGTCAAAACCACCCTGGAGGGGGTAAAGGGCTATTACCCCGCTTTTGATATCACCCCGCCGGAGTATGTATCCGCGATCGTGACCAATCGGGGAGTGTATACACCCTATAATATAAAGGATTATTTTAAAGGCGGCCAAGAGCGCTATTATTAACAAAAATCGCTATTATTAACAAAGGGCGGTAAACAATATCTATATAGAAAGGGGGAGGTCCCATGGGAAACATGAAGAAAAACAAGTACGATCAGCACTTTAGAATGTCTATTAAGGATGCCATGGAGTATACAAAGGAAGTCCTGGAATTTTTTCCCAAGGATGCCAAGCTCAAGGGAGAGGAAATCGG
>SLKF01000073.1 GCA_007134725.1 Clostridiales bacterium
ACCTGTCTGTAAGTGATGATGATCAAAATAAAAACCGCTTGGAGGTATGGATATTTTCCAAGCCTTCAGGCGGTTAATTTTTTATGTTTTGTTGTTTATCCGATGTAGCTGCCATAGCTGTAGAATTCCTTTGTTTTTTCGATGTCCCGTTCAACTTCCTGTAGTAAAATGGCTTTTTCAATCTTGGACTTGGCACTTTTAAAGATGATGGTAAGTTTGTTAGCTTTTTCTTCAGGAATGCTGAGTTCAAATGTATCGTTGTTTAAATTCATGGATCGTTCCAATTTGTTTCCTTCTTTTAAGCTTTCAAGTTTTTCGTTTGTCATTTCGTATCCGCTTCCCATGGCTAAAATGTTTTCCACTGTGATCCGCTCCTTTTCAATTATATTTTGGTGAGTATTGTTCTTTGGATTATTTCTTAATCTCTAAGTATATTATAGTATGAATTCTGAGTAGTGATAACGGTCTTAAGGCTATTTCGCAGTCCATCTTCGGGGTGGTTTTTTATCGGTCGGAGGGTGGAGGTGCCCAATTCATAAATGCGTTTGTAATCGGTAAGTAGTTATGAAAAGTTGAGGATAACTCAGCAATAAAAAGAAAATATTTTCCAAAAAATAGAGGATTTATGGATTTGCTTATAGAAGTTATTAACAAAACTGCTTTGATATTCTTCAAAGGTTTAATAGTTGGACAGAGTGGCTAGAACCTTATGGGTAGTGGGAAAAACGAATTAGAGGATCGAAATACAACTCTTTAGCGATTAAATATAATAGGCCGGTTAGTTTCTACGTGATTTTATAGACTTAAGGGGTTGATTTGAATGGACAATTTATTAAAAGATGCTTTAGTCTATTGGGAAGTTGCAAAACACTTAAAGACATGGGTAACGAATCTGAAACGAACGGACAGAGGGACGGAGTAATTGTCCGCCTCAGAAATCAATTCTAAGGAGTGATTTACTAGAAGGAGTTGCTAGTGATCAAGCTCAACATAGAGTAGATGTGCATATTTTAAAATCTTTAAGTCACAAAAAAATGTAACATCTAAGATCTTTTGGAGAAATCTCGGGAAATGATTTTCTGGAATTCATGGATTATCATCATCTTTTGAAAAACGGAATGAAAAGGTTGTAAAAAAATCGTTTGCGTTCACACTGTGATATAATAAATTTCAAAGTTTTTATTGCATTAATAGAATTATTAAAGTAGTAAAAGGAGTTGAATAGTGTCATGGAAAATGAAGATATAAAGCGTTTAAGAAAAGATCTTGAAGAATGCAGGGAAATTCGCGAGGAGTTTGAAATGATTTTGGACTACACCTTTGATTTTATAAGCATTGCTGATCACCGAGGAGTGTATTTACGAATCAGCAAAGGATCCGAAAAGTTCTTTGGGGTTCAGGAAAGTGATATTGTGGGCCACAGCGCCTATATGATTCAAGAGCGAGGCATTGTGAAAGAATCAGTTACGGTAAAAGTGCTGAAGACCAAGGAGAAGTATACTGCCATTCAAAAGACCAATACCGGTATACGATTTATGGTTATCGGGATCCCCATGTTTGGTGAAAATGGAGAATTGAAAAAAATCATCAATATTTCCAGGGACGTGACTGAGAGAGAAAACCTGAATCGACGTTTAATAGAGACAGAAGAACTTTTGGCTTGGTACCGGGACGAAGTGTATCGAAAACAGGAAATGGAGAAAAACTTTGTGGCCGGAGAAACAAAAGTAATGCAGCGTATTTCCTTGGTGATGAAACAGGCAGCAGGTGTAAATGTAACCGTTCTTCTACAAGGGGAAACAGGAGTGGGAAAAAGCTTTATCGCAAAGACTATCCATGCCATGAGTCACCGCAGAGACAAGCCCTTTATTCAAGTTAACTGCGGTGCGATTCCCGATACCCTCCTGGAGTCTGAACTCTTCGGTTATGTAAAAGGAGCTTTCACAGGAGCTTCCACCGAGGGAAAAAAGGGATATTTTGAAATTGCCACCGGAGGGACCCTTTTTCTGGACGAAATTGCGGAAATTCCCTTGCATCTACAAGTCAAGCTCCTACATGCCTTGGAAGAACAACAAATTTATAAGATCGGGAGCTCGGAGGCAACCCTGATAGATGTGAGAATTATAGCAGCAACTAATAAGGATCTTACCCGCATGGTAAGTAAAGGAGAATTTCGAGAAGACCTTTATTACCGCCTTAATATTTTGCCTATCGTTATCCCGTCTTTGAGGGAGCGTGTTGCGGATATCCCTCTGTTTATCCATTATTTTGTGAAGAAATACAATGAGAAACACTGTATGAATAAGCATTTGACCATCGAAGCCCATCAAATCCTAAAGCATCATCAATGGAAGGGGAACGTTCGGGAGTTGGAAAATATGATTGAACGGCTATTGATCACGGCGACTGAAGATGAAATCAATGCAAAACATGTGCATTTGAACATCGGCGACGATGAAAGTGAGAAAAAAATCGAAGTACGAGGTCTGATGCCTTTAAAAGAGGGGATAAAGGAAGTGGAAAACCGTCTTATACTGATGGCTTATAAAAAGTACAAGACCACACGGAAAATCTCCGAAGTACTGAAAATCGATCAATCTACCGTAGCGAAAAAGCTCAAGGTTTTAAAAGACGACATCGAGGAATCTACACAAAAATGATGATAATCTAAACTGATGATAATAATACAAAACTGATGATGAAAATCCAAAACCGATGATGAAAATCCACGGAATTGGATTTTTTTTATGTAAAAAGGTTTTTCTAGTATGGACACCGGTTAAGGAATACACTAGATGTATTGCTACAGAAAGATTTCAGAAAATATCAAAAATTCCGTTGAGTTTGGCCCGATTATTGCTAATATAATATTGAAGGTAAAATACAAAAAAAAAGGAGGATTTTTATGAGTTTATTAATGGCTTTTTCAATTGTTCTGATTGTTCTATCAATCGGAGATGTGGTATCTGCTAAAACAAAGGCTTTTATCCCATCGGTATTTGTGGCAGCACTTTTATTTCTATTTGGTTTCTGGACGTTTTTTCCAGAAGATATCGTTGCATTAGCAGGATTTCAAACACCCATTGTTTTTCTTTCAATGTATCTGTTGATCACACACATGGGTACACTGCTTTCAATCAGAGAGTTAGCCGCGCAGTGGAGGACGATTTCAGTAGCTTTAATCGGTATTGTAGGAGTTATCGCTCTTACAATGACTGTAGGTGCCGCAGTATTCGGATTTGAAGCTGCAGTTACAGCTACCCCCCCATTAACAGGAGGGATAGTAGCTGCAATTATTATGAGTGAAGCAGCAGCTGAGTTAGGTTTGGAAAGTTTAGCTGTTTTAGCAATCATTACTTATGTTATGCAGGGATTCATCGGCTATCCCCTTACATCTTTAATGCTTAAAAAAGAAGGGAATAGACTAATAGGTAAATTCAGAAAAGGTGAAATGAAGATTGCAGTAAAAGATGAGAAAGCCGAAGCTGAAACGAAGAAGAAAAAACTGTTTCCACAGCTCCCTGAACAGTATAGAACTACTTACGTAATACTAGCAAAACTTGGTTTAACAGCATGGGCTGCGGTTGCTATTGGAGGAGTAGCAGAACCGTATATCGGTATTTCTCCATTTGTTTGGTGTCTAATCTTTGGCGTAATTGCACAGGAAATTGGATTTGTCGAGCAAAAACCACTAAACATATCAGGATCTTTTGGGTTTTTAATTACAATACTTATGGCGTTTATATTTGCCGGTCTTGCAAGAGCTACACCGGAAATGCTAATAGAAATAGCTGTTCCCTTAGCCGGTATCATAGTTCTAGGGGTTACAGGAATGGCTATATTATCGATGACTTTAGGTAAATTTTTAGGCTATACAAAGGAAATGGCTTTTGCAGTAGCACTTACGGCTTTATACGGATTTCCGCCAAACTATATTTTAACCGAAGAGGGTGCTAATGCCATCGCTGAAAACCCAGAAGAAAAAGAGTTTTTGATGGGTGAAATGTTGCCACAAATGTTAGTCGGGGGCTTTACAACGGTTACGATCGCTTCCGTAATTATAGCCGGTATATTTGTGAACTTCCTATAAGAGACTTTGAGAAAGGATGCGTTATGAGCACACATAAAATATTATGTAACTGGAACAAAAATATGCAGTTTGAAGCCCATGATTTACAAGATCACAAGGTGAAAATTGATATCGGGAAGGTACATGGTGGTGATGGGGCTGGATTCAGCCCTATGCCTTTAATTCTTGTAGGTTTGGGTGGATGTATGGGCGTGGATGTTAAACTGGTTTTAGATCGAATGAGAATTGATGTAAAAAAAATGGAGTTAGAGATTATTGGAGAATTAGACGAAGATAAAAAACCAAAAACCTATAAAAAAATTATCATAAATTTCTATTTCCTTGGCGAAAACTTAAAAGTTGAAAAACTTGAAAGAGCAATAAAAATTGCGGAAGAAGAGCTGTGCAATGTTAGTGCAATGTTATCTCAGATATGTGAACTAGAGTACAACGTGAAACTAAAGGAGGCGGATTAATGAAAACGAATCTAGATAGGATTAAAAAAGATATTGAAATCTTAAGTGAGTTTAATGCTACCCCAGAAAAAGGGTTGACGAGATTTTCCTTTACAAAAGAGGATCGTCAGGTAAGAGAGTATCTCAAAGAAGAACTTAAAAAGCTTAATGTAGAAATATACGAAGATGAATCAGCAACGCTGTTGGCAAAAAGAAAAGGAACGGGTGGTCAACTGCCATCAATAATGATCGGATCCCATTTCGATTCCGTGAAAAATGGAGGCAATTTTGATGGGCCCGCAGGAATTATTATGGCGTTAGAAATTCTTAGAACCTTAGATGAAAACAATATAAAAATGAAATACCCTGTAGAATTTGTTGCGATGATTGAGGAAGAGGGAGGCAGATTTGGAGCCGGAGTATTTGGTAGCAGAGCTATGGCAGGAATGGTCACTTATGAGGAGTTATTAAGAAATAAAGATGAGAATGGGATTTCAATGGCGGAAGCTATGGAAGAATTCGGATTCGATCCTAAAAAGATCAGTGATGCAAAAAGAAATCCGGAGGACATCAAAGCATTTATTGAGCTTCATATAGAACAGGGACCGTTGCTTGAAAGTAAAAATAAAAATGTGGGAATTGTGGACTACGTTGTTGGAATAAACCACATTAATGTGACCGTCAAAGGTAGACCGGATCACGCAGGCACTACACCGATGAATATGAGAGCTGATTCTATGAATATAGCAGCAAAAGTAATCGGTAAAATCGACAGTTATGCGGTTGAAGAAAATAACGGTACTGTAGTTACTGTTGGAAGTGTAAAGACGAAGCCGGGTGCTACAAACATCGTAGCAGGAAATGTTGAGTTTACAATTGATTTACGTTCAAAGGATTACGAGAGCATACAGAAAATAAAAGAGAAAATTAAATCCGATTTAGAGACACTTACAAAGGATAATGAAGGGCTATCCTATGAAATCGTTCAAATGCTGGATGTAAAACCCGTTGAGATGTCCAAGAAGATCCTGGGTTTGTTTGAAAAAAATGCAGATAGTAATGATCTTTCATACGAAATTATGACAAGCGGTGCAGGCCATGATGCAATGATTATGGGGAAAATTGCCGATGTGGGCCTTGTATTTGTTCCTAGTAAAGACGGGAGAAGCCACTGCCCTGAGGAGTGGACTGATTATGAAGATCTGCAAAAGGGGATCGAGCTTATCTATCATACGGTGTTGGATTTAGGGGAGGTACAATAATGAACATAAAAGATCTTGCGAAAAAACATGAAGACTATGCAGTTGAAATCAGAAGGCATTTTCATATGAATCCGGAGCCAAGTATGGGGGAATATGAAACGCAAAAGAGAGTAATGGAAGAGTTAGATAAAATGGGTATAGATAATTACAAAGCTGCAGGAACGGGAGTAGTTGGAATAATAAAAGGAACGAAAGAAAACAAGGTCGTTGCGCTTAGAGCTGATATGGATGCCTTAGAGCTTCAGGAAGAAAATGATGTTCCATATAAATCCAAGAATGAAGGGTTCATGCACGGATGCGGACATGATGGACATACAGCCGGATTGCTGACAGCGGGAAAAATTTTAAATGAATTGAAAGACGAATTTGAGGGCACTGTAAAACTGATATTTCAACCGGGGGAAGAAACCGGGAAAGGAGCATTAGCTTTAATTGATGAAGGTGTATTAGATGACGTGGATGCGATTTTTGGGATACACCTTTGGAATGAACTGGAATCCGGAAAAATATCTGTAGAAGCGGGACCCAGAATGGCTTCAGCGGGAATATTTAAAATTTATGTAACTGGTAAGGGTGGTCATGGCTCTATGCCGAACCAGGGTGTCGATGCAGGTTTAGTCGGAGCCGCGATCCTTATGAATCTTCAAACGGTAGTAAGTAGAGAGATCAGTCCTCTTGACCCTGCAGTGTTATCCATCGGTATCTTCAATTCCGGTACTCGATTCAACATAATTCCTTCAGAGGCTTATCTTGAAGGCACAACCCGGTGTTTTTCAATTGAAGTTAATGATGAATTTGAAGAACAGATAGAACGAATCGTTCAGAATACTGCAAAGGCTTACCGGGCAGAGGTAAAACTGGATTATCAACAACTGGTACTTCCTACGATTAACGACGAACAGTTGGCAGAATATGCAAACAAAGTTGCTGTGGAGTTAGTTGGAGAAGAAGGGAATGTACTATTTGAAAAAACCACCGGAGGGGAAGACTTTTCTTTCTATTCAAAATATGCAAAGACAGAATTTGCATTTGTGGGAACGAAAAACGAAGATAAAGTTAAGTATTATCCCCATCATCATTCTCATTTTGATATTGATGAAACAGCTCTTACAACTGCAGCAGGTCTTTATGCAGGATTTGCAATCGAATACTTGAAGGGTGAGAAGATATGATTGAAAAAATCGATCGATTAGTGAAAGAAAATAAAGACTATGTAATCAATTTAAGACGACATTTTCATATGAATCCTGAGCCGAGTTGGAAGGAGTATGAAACATCTAAAAGAGTAAAACAAGAACTCGAAAAAATGAACATCCCATACATGTCAATTGCGGATACCGGCATAATTGCCACCATAAAGGGAAACAAAGAAGGAAAGACCGTAGCATTAAGAGCTGATATGGATGCACTAGAAATACAGGAAGAAGGAGACCGGGAATACAAGTCGAAAAAAGATGGATTAATGCACGCCTGCGGACATGATGGTCACACGGCTATGCTTATAGGCGCTGCAAAAGTGCTAAACGGGATGAAAGAAGAAATCAACGGTACCGTGAAATTATTATTCCAGCCGGCAGAAGAAATGGTGCAGGGTGCGAAAAAGATCATCGAAGAAAATGGACTAAAGGGAATCGACAACATCTTTGGGATGCACTTATGGTCTGACTTGGAAACCGGTAAAATCAATTGTGAAAAAGGACCAAGAATGGCTGCAGGTGATTACGTAATAATTGATATCGAAGGGGTTGGAGGGCATGGCTCTATGCCTCATCAAGGGGTGGATGCCGGTGTTATAACAGCAGCCTTTTTACTAAATATACAATCAGTCGTCAGCAGAGAAATGAGTCCCTTAGATTCAGTTGTTCTGAGTTTCGGGAAAATTAATACCGGAACCAGGTTTAATGTAATTCCTTCTAAAGCACATATCGAAGGTACAGCAAGGTGTTTTTCTAATGAGATACAGGATGATCTTCCTAAAATTATAAAAAGGTACGGTGATTATCTTGCCAAAAGTTATAGAGGGAAATTCCATCTGGAATATCTGAAGGGAACGCCACCAACGATCAACGAAGAAATATCTGTGGAAATTGCGACTTCCGCAGTAAAGAGTTTTCTGGGAGAAGAGGCGTTAGTAAGTTTTGAAAAACTAACAGGAAGCGAAGATATGGCCTACTATCTGAATGAAATCCCCGGAGCGATTGCGTTTATAGGGTGTAGAAATGAAGAAAAAGGTTCCAACTATCCTCAGCATCATTCTAAGTTTGATATAGATGAAGATAGTTTGGGGATAGGCACCGAATTATATGTAAGATATGCGGTAGGTTTTTTAAATCAGGAGTAGTATAGCTATACGGACAGAGGGACGGAGAAATTGTCCGCCTCATAATGAAGTTTCGAGCATGGATTCTGATGAAAAAATTTTGGAAAATGATTTTAACCG
>SLKF01000241.1 GCA_007134725.1 Clostridiales bacterium
CGCTTTTGATTTACCGCAGTAAGTTTTTAAGAATTAGGATTACGGTTTAGAATTTTGTTTCACCATTCTGTAACACGAATCAAAGTTTTTAGAAACACATGCAGTAAAAGAAAGTGAAAAGAAGTAACGTTTCAAAGAAACACTGTATCAAGAAACATTGTTTCAAAGAAGTACCGTATCAAAGAATCAAAGAATCAAAGAATCAAAGTAACAAAGTAACAAAGTAACAAAGAATCAAAGTATTACCTGTAGTACAAGTATTACCGTATCAAATTAGTATCAGTAGTACCAGTAGTATCAGTAATGCCGATGAGTTTCAATAAATCCTATGGAGAGACCGACTTCCGGTAAGCGGTATATCGATGATGTAGGTAGAACCCATCAATGTCAATGCAAGACATCTACCACAGGGGTGGAGATGAGCTAGCACCAAAGAAAAATGTAGTAAATCTAGTAGTAAAGAGAGGTACGATTATTTGATTCAAACAGAATTAAGTAACACCGGGCAACACCAAGACTTCACAAATGAAGAAGGGATAGACCATTGATCGGATAGTTGATAGAAAGTTTATCGATTGTCCGATCAATAATTTTTTGTGTTTTTTTGTGGATTACAGAAAATTCTTTCTACATACTAAACATTCGATGATAGAAATGATATAATAGGCTACATAGGATTTGAGAAGAATGGGAAAATAAGATAATAAGAAGAACTAAACTCAAGGAGGCAAAATTATGCAGTACAGAGAATACGGAAAAACCGGAAAAAAACTATCAGTCATCGGTTTCGGGGGCATGCGTTTCGGGAAAGATGAGGATTATGCCCAGGAAGTGATGCATCGGGCCAATGAGTTGGGTGTCAATTATTTTGATACCGCGCCTTTTTACTGTGACGATCGCAGTGAAATCATCTTTGGGAAAGCCTTTCGTAATATGCCCAAGGACTTTTACGTATCCACCAAAAGTTCGTTGAGTGCGGAACCTACCGCCGATGCTGTGCGGGCAAGAATTGAAAAATCATTAAAAAGACTGGGAAGAGAAAAAATCGACTTCTATCATATGTGGTGTATTAAGGATTTAGAGCAGTACCGTGGGGTTATGGCACCGGGAGGACCCTACGAAGGAGCCTTAAAAGCCAAGGAAGAAGGCTTGATCGAGCATCTGGTTTTTTCCACCCACTGCAAGGGGGAGGACATTCGAACCATTGTGGAAGAGGATCATTTTGAAGGGGTGCTTCTGGGATACAACGTTTCCAACTACCCCTTCAGACAGGAAGGGGTGGACGCCGCAAGGGAGAAAAATATCGGTGTGGTAACCATGAATCCCTTAGGTGGGGGACTAATCCCGCAGCACAAAGAGTTTTTCGACTTTATCCGGGAAAATGACAAAGAAACCGTCAATCAGGCAGCCCTTCGGTTTATTCTCGCCCAGGAAGGGATCACCTTAGCCATCCCCGGTATGGGAACCATCGAAGAAGTGGAAGAAAACGTGGCCGTGGGAGATTTTGATCTGAGCGTATCTCCGGGAAAATTAAAAGAGATTGAAACAAACATTACGGACAGCATGAATACCCTTTGTACGACCTGTGGTTACTGTCTAAAATGTCCGAAGGATATTAAAATCCATCAATATTTGGAGAGCTATAACCTAAAACTCTTAAAAGATGAAGAGGAAATGAAAAAACGGCTGCAGATGTTAAAGGATTCCGGTAGACTTAAAGAGGATGATGCAAAGCCCGGAGACTGTATCGCCTGTGGGATTTGTGAAGATCTTTGTACGCAAAAGCTTCCGATCATTCAGCGCCTGAAGGAACTGGACCAGATCGGGATGCTTTAAAGAAGAGCAAGAAACACGGAGAAAAATTATTACTTAAAAAACTTGACAAGGGTCCAGGCCTCTGTTACTCTATTCAGTAACAATTTAAAACAAACACTCATATAAATTCGATAATATGGATCGAGAGTTTCTACCGGATGACCGTAAATCATTCGACTATGGGTGAAGTTATCTACGGGAGTAAGTGGGGTTGTACAGACCTGATGGCTGTGTGGTTCTGCTGAAATATATAAAGGCGTATATAATTTCACTCTGTAACAGGAGAGAAATCATATATGCTTTTTTATTATTCATAATTATTTGTTTTTAAGTTAATGGAAAACCCATAAAGGATGAATTAAAGGAGGCCGCTTGTTAATGGAAGGAAAAATTATTAAAGAAGGAATTACCTTTGATGATGTGCTACTGATTCCGAATAAATCGGAAATACTGCCCAAGGACGTGGATACCAAAACCCGTCTGACGAAAAAGATTAAACTTAACATCCCCCTGATGAGTGCGGGAATGGATACGGTTACGGAAGGAAAAATGGCGATTTCCATGGCTCGGGAGGGAGGCATCGGAATCATTCATAAGAATATGTCCATTGAAGAACAGGCCTTGGAAGTGGATAAAGTCAAACGAAGCGAACACGGGGTCATTGTGGATCCCTTTTATCTATCGCCGGATCATATTGTATCCGACGCCCTGGAACTGATGGAGCGTTACCATATCAGCGGAGTGCCCATTACCACCGAGGGAAAATTGGTGGGGATCCTGACGAATCGGGATATTCGTTTTGAAATGAATTATGACCGGAAAATTCATGAAGTGATGACCAAGGACCATTTAATTACCGCAAGGGAAGGCATCACCATGGAGGAAGCCAAACAAATTCTGATGAAACATAAAATTGAAAAACTCCCCATCGTGGATGGAGAAAATAATTTAAAAGGACTCATTACCATTAAGGATATTGAAAAAGCCATTAAGTACCCGAACTCCGCCAAGGATGAGGGAGGCAGATTACTCGCCGGTGCCGCTGTGGGAATTACAGCGGATTTATTGGACCGGGTGGAAGCCCTGAACCGGGCCAAGGTGGACGTAGTGGTGTTGGATACGGCCCACGGACACTCCAAAGGGGTGTTGGATGCGGTTCGAAAAATCAAGAAGGCATTCCCTGATCTGCAAGTGATCGCAGGGAATGTTGCTACCGGTGAGGCTACAAAGGAACTGATTGAAGCGGGAGCCGACTGCGTAAAGGTTGGAATCGGTCCCGGATCCATTTGTACGACCAGAGTGGTAGCGGGAATCGGAGTTCCCCAAATGACTGCAGTCTATGATTGTGCCAAAGTTGCCAAGGAATACGATATTCCCGTAATCGCCGACGGAGGAATTAAATACTCGGGAGAAATTCCCAAGGCCATTGCCGCCGGTGCCAGTGTGATTATGATCGGTTCCCTGTTTGCAGGCGTCGAGGAGAGTCCGGGAGAAACCGTGATCTATAAAGGAAGAAGTTTTAAAACCTACCGGGGGATGGGATCGATCTCTGCCATGAATAAAGGCAGTAAAGACCGCTATTTCCAGGAGGAAAGCAAAAAACTGGTTCCCGAAGGGGTCGAAGGAAAAGTCCCCTATAAAGGAGAACTGAAAGAAACCGTACATCAGCTGATCGGCGGTCTGCGGGCGGGAATGGGTTACTGCGGTACCCCAACCATTAATGATCTGCAGGAAAACGGTCGATTTATCAAAATTACCGGTGCGGGACTTCGGGAGAGCCATCCCCACGATATTATTATTACTAAGGAAGCCCCCAACTATAGCGTTGGTGAATAAATTACCTTTGGCCGAGCTCACCCCTCGGCCCCCCTATTTTTTTTGACAAAAAAAGTAGCAAAGACTATGGAAAAACTGATACAATTAATACAATGATGGAATAAAAAAGAATTTACAATAGAGAGGATGAAGAATTTGGAAAAGGAAAAAATACTAATTCTGGATTTTGGAGGACAATACAATCAACTGATTGCCAGGCGGGTACGGGAGCAAAATGTATTCTGTGAAGTGGTGCCCTTTCACCTGTCAATCGAAGAAATTAAGAAAAAAGAGGCCACGGGAATTATTTTAACCGGGGGTCCCAGCAGCGTTTACGCTAAAGGAGCTCCGATGTGCAACCCCGCAATTTTCGATTTGGATATTCCGATTCTCGGCATCTGTTACGGCGGGCAGTTAATGGCCCATCATTACGGCGGAAAAGTCAGCAAGTCGGAGAAACGGGAATACGGAAAAGCGGCCTTGAAAATGAAGGCGGGCTCCCCCATCTTTAAAGGGGTTCCGGAAAATGTGAACTGCTGGATGAGCCATACGGACTTTATCGAAGGGGCACCGGAGAATTTTACCGTAACCGCATCCACGGAAAGTTGTCCTGTGGCCGCCATGGAAGACCAGAAGAGAAAACTCTACGCCTTGCAGTTCCACCCGGAAGTGGAGCATTCGGAAATGGGGAAGGAAATGATTAGAAATTTCCTCTATGAAGTAGCCGATGCCAAGGGAACCTGGACCACGGAAAATTACATTGAAGAAGAAGTACTGCGGATTCGGAAAAAAGCGGCGGGTAGAAAAGTGCTTTGCGCCTTATCCGGTGGGGTGGATTCCTCCGTTGCAGCGGCCTTGGTACACCGGGCCATCGGCGACGATTTAACCTGCGTATTTGTAGACCACGGCCTGCTTCGAAAGGATGAAGGGGACTGGGTGGAAAAGATTTTTAAGGATCAGTTTAAAATGAATTTTATCCGGGTCAATGCCAAGGATCGTTTCCTGAGTAAATTAAAAGGGGTTTCCGATCCGGAGAAAAAACGAAAAATTATCGGAAATGAATTTATCTATTTATTCCAGGAGGAAGCGAAAAAAATCGGCGAAATTGATTATCTGGTTCAGGGAACCCTGTATCCCGATATTATCGAAAGTGGTACCGACACCGCCTCCACCATTAAGTCCCACCACAATGTGGGAGGGCTTCCCAAGGATATGACCTTCGGGTTGATTGAACCCTTTAAATACCTCTTTAAAGACGAAGTTCGAAATGTGGGAGAGGAACTAGGTCTCCCCGATGAGATTGTTTGGAGACAACCCTTCCCGGGACCCGGCCTTGCGGTTCGAGTACTGGGAGAGATTACCGAGGAAAAACTCCATATTGTACGGGAAGCGGATCATATTGTACGGGAAGAAATTAAAAAAGCAGGCCTGGACCGGGCCATCTGGCAGTATTTCGCCGTCCTTCCCGGCATTCAAAGTGTGGGGGTTATGGGAGATGAACGAACCTATGCTCACACCATTGGCATTCGTGCCATTACCAGTTCCGACGCCATGACCGCCGACTGGGCAAAGATTCCCTATGAGGTGCTGGACACCATGTCCCGAAGAATAGTAAATGAGGTAGAGGATGTCAACCGAATTGTTTACGATATTACCTCGAAACCACCGGCTACCGTAGAGTGGGAATAAGAACCATGGGACTTGGATTTCTGAATGATATCAGAGATACAAGTCTTTTTTTTTGCGAAAAAGGCAAGAGGGAATAATACCCCCTCAATCCCGCCTAAAGGGGATGGTCTTTTGAGGAGGGAGTTCTGTTGGCAAATATGATATAATAATAATAATGATGAAAATAAGAAATGAGGTACGAGATGAAGATTTTAATTGGAGAATGTACAAAGGAACATATCAAACGGGTCACCGCCATTTATAATGAAGGGATTGAAGATGGGGAGGCCACCCTGGAGCGGGACTTGAAAACCGTGGAAGAAGTGGAATCCTGGCTGTTAGGGAAAAGTCCCCGGTATAAAACCCTGGTGGCAAAAAAAGAAGAGGGCTTATTATTAGGCTTTGCCACCTTAAATGTATTTAACCCCAGGACATGCTATGATGGAGTAGGGGATTTTTCCATCTATATCAAGCGTAGCTATCGAGGCCAGGGTATCGGCAGATGTCTTTTGCGGGAGCTGGAAAAGGTTGCCAAGGAACAGGGATTTTACAAACTGGTACTCAGCACACCGGACCAGAATGAATCGGGAAAAAAGCTTTATCAAAAAGCGGGATTTACGATGGTGGGAACCTACAAAAATCAAGGAAGAATTGATGGAAAATGGATAAATATTACCATCATGGAAAAAATGCTATAAAGAATTAGGGCAAAAAAATCTAGGAGGGCTTACATGGATGTGGGACAGATTATTCTTGATTTTGCAATACCGATATCGTTGATTAGTTTTGGAGCGTATTTTGAGAAAAATCCGGGGAAAAAGTGGATGGTAGTATTGGGGCATCGAACCCGGCGAGCAAGACAGTCGGATGAGGCCTGGGATTATGCTAATCGAAGGCTGGGATCCCTTTGGAAAAAGTGGGGAGCCATTCTTTTACTGGTTATTGCCCTCAGCTACTTGGCAAATCCCATGTCGGAAAATAATCTGCATATTTTTAACTCAGTCATCGGAGTCATTTTTATATTTATTCCAACCTTTATTATTGAAGGGGAACTGAAGAAAAAATTTGGGGATCCGAAAATCGAAAGAACCACGGTACAGGGTCTTCGGGATAATAAAAAGCTTCAAAAAGAGCAGGAAATAAAACAACAGTATAAAAAGGAAAAACAGAAAGAAAAGGAAAAGAAGAAAGAACAGAAAAACCGAGAAAAATCAAATAAACAGTCCTCGAACAAAAAGAAGTAGTAAAATAATTTTCAAAGAAATAATAAAGCCCCGGATAAATCTGTTGATGAACAGGTTTATCCGGGGTTTTATTTGAGGGATCATACAAGAATGAATCCCATGATTTATCATCCATCCCTGAAATTAGTCGAAGGTCTTATTCTAAAGTGGGAAATACTTCCCGAAGATTTTCCATCACCTTCTGGGAAAGCCGTTCTTTGGCCTGGGTGGTAAAGCCCGCCACGTTGCTGGAAGTAATCACCTTTTCATAAGACTTCATTTCCTCAAGGATGCCCTCTAAACCGCTCACATCAAAAATGGCGTAATTAGCGGGTTTTTTAATCCACTGTCGAAAGCCCTCGATATCGTAGGTTATACCCAAAGAGGTATTGATCAGGATTTTCCCCTCGCCAAAGGTAGTAAAATCCTCAGGGGAAAGGGCTACGGTACTTCGGGGTAAATGAGTGGAGAGGATATCCACGGTTCGCAGCAGTTCTTCTTTGGGAAGATATGTTATCCCCAGGGCCTCTACTTCCGGCTTTCGGGAACGGTTGTAATAATACACCTCCATATTGAAATGCTTGGCGGTTATTGCAAGCATTTTGCCCAGGGTCCCCATGCCGATGATTCCTATCTTCTGGCCTGTAAGCTCCGTGGGAAAGTCTTGCCATTGGTTTTTGTGAAAACCGTGTAAGAGACTGACCAGCTCACTGATGATAAACTCGATGACTCCCTCATCGCCGTAATCCTTTACCCCAAGCACGGGAATGGAACGCTCCCGGGCAGCAGCGATGTCCACATTGGCACTGGCCTCGTCGTATAAGGAGCAGCACATGCCGATGTATTGTAAATGTTTTGCCCCTTCAATGGCCTCCCGGTGAATCTTGGTACTCCAGGAAACCAGGACCACCTCCGCATCCTTCATGCGTTTTTCAATCTCTTCCTTGGAAGTGGGATAGTCCTCGTAAAAAATCACTTCATGGGCTAAGCTTTCCAGCTGATTTTTCACCTCGGGAACCAGTCGGGTATTGTCTATGGATACAATTTTTTTTAGTTTCATCATAATCCTCCTCTGTAAATAGTTAGTGCAGCCCCTGGGCAGTAAACCCATCTCGCCCAATGGCTGTGATGTCTTTTTTTAGTATAACCCAGGAAGAGGAAAACTTCCAGAGGAGAAAGGACCAAGGGAAATTTTCTAAAATTATTTGCAAAAAAGCTTTACAAGAAAAGAAAACCGTTGTACAATCAAAGTGTACTGTGCATAGTAATACAGTTAATACGATTTATTATGGATCAAAAGAAACCGGGAAAACAAAGGTAATCAAGAGAACAGGAGCCAAAGAGGGGCAAAGAAACACGGGGGTAGAAAGAACCAAGGCAAGAATCGCCAGAAGGGGGGAAGGGTATGCTGGAAATAGACTTAAAGAGTCGACTGCCAATTTATGAACAATTAGTCGAAGGATTTAAACGCTTAATTATGGAAGAAGTAATCAAAACCGATGAAAAGCTTCCCTCGGTTAGGAATCTGGCCCGGGATCTCACTATTAATCCCAACACCATTCAAAAGGCTTATCGGGCTTTAGAGCAGGAAGGCTACATTTATACGGTTCAGGGCAGGGGAAATTTTGCACAACAGATTGAAAAAAAAGATCAACAAAAGAAGCTGGATGAACTTCGGGGAGA
>SLKF01000237.1 GCA_007134725.1 Clostridiales bacterium
ATTCTTCAGTCACCCGGTCTTTAAAGCCCTTTACCCGATCCCGATGAATTTTCTCCACCATTTCCCGATCTTCATGGTAAATAAAATCAAATAAGCTTTTTTCATTAAGCTCTTCCTTGGAAGTTTTCAATATATTTCCAAGCATAGGATTGCTGATTTTGATTTTCCCCTGTTGCAAAACCGCGATGCCCTCCACGGCATTTTCAAACAGCAACTTATATTTTTCTTCGCTTTCTTTCAAAGAAATTTCTACCTTTTTTCGACCGGTGATATCCGTATCCGTAGCCCGGTAACCGGTTATGTTTCCTTTTTCGTCATAAATCGGTAGACCACTGGTTAGGGTATATACAGTTTGTCCATTTTTATGACACTGCCGTACTTCCCGATTTTTTATTTTTACTCCCTGTTCCAATACCTTAAATCCGTAGGCTTTCAGTTCTTCTTTATCTTCGGGTAGCAAATCGTCATAGAAAGCTTTTTTCCCGATGACTTCCGACGGCTTATAACCCAAGATCTTTTCCACCGTAGGATCGACATAGGTGTGCATCCCGTTACGATCCACCTCCCACATAAAAGTCCCGCTTTGATCCGATACCTGTTCATAGCGTTCTTTAAATAGCTCCAACTCTTCTTTCATTTTTTTCAGCTGTTGATTCCGTCGCTTTTGTCTCATCATTAGCAGAACAAAAAAGAGCATGGGAACGAAAAGAACTCCCAGCGTTTCCAAAGCGGTTAAATTTTGTTGCAACACCGGTATTAGCAATAATGGAAGGGTAGGGAACAATGCAATCTCCTCCTAAAATTCATCTACTGTTGAGTTTGTAAGAGTGTCATCCTAATAGCAACAGGAATTTATTTTTCCTCTTCCTCAAGGGCAAACAAGCCTTTCATCAAATCCTTGGGAATGGTTTTTGTCATATTTTCAAAGAGTTCAAATCCCTCTACCTGAAAAGCCCGAATGGGGTCCTGTCTTCCCATGGCACGCAGATTCATATCCTGACGAAGTTCTTCCATTGATTCCAAGTGCTCCGCCCACTTACGATCAATTATTTTCAGTAGTAATACCCGCTGCATCAAATCAAAAGACTCTTTTCCAAGGTTTTTCTTCCGATCAAGATACGCCTTGGATGCTTTTTGGATCAAGTGGGCTTTTAGATCTTTCTTTGTAAGATTTTCCACGTCCTGAAACACCAGTTGATCCTTTGGTAAAAAACTGTTGCTCAACGCAAAGGCCAGACCTTCCAAATCCCATTCTTCCGGGAATACACTGTTGGCTGTGTGCTTTTCAATTTCTTCATCGATAGCGTTTTCCATCAGATTAAGGATATGCTCTTTAATATCCTCCTCGGTTAACACTTTTTCCCGTTCCGAATACAGAACTTCCCGCTGTCTTTGGATCACCGACTCGAAGTTTTGCACATAGGCCCGAAGAGATGCGTTTTTCTCTTTCATTCGTTTCTGTACATATTCCATCATTTCTATTACCTTTTCATTTTCAATGGGTTGGTCAATTTCCACAACAATACTATCCTTAAACTGTTCAAGTTCCTCTTCTGAAAACACATCTAGCAGGTCGTCCCCAAGGGATAGAATAAACTCCATGGTACTTTTTTCTCCGGAATTAAATGCCATTCGCTGCAAGTGCAAGTCATTCCTTTTTAACATGTATCGTTCCGTACTGATTATATGGATACTCTTTGGCAGAAATTCTTCAATTCCCCGGGAAACGGGATTGACCACCAGCATCATCTTTTGATTTTCTATCGCCTCTGCTACAAACTCCCCTTCATCCTTACGATCTTTTAATAAAAGACTGGTATAGAGAATCCCCGCCTCCTGCAAATGTTCCATCAGCAGTTCCGCCTTTTCATCATTTCGAAGAGAAACCAGTAAAGGCTCTGTGGATCCGGCTCTATTTTTCAGTTCCATTAAAATCGCTTTGCGTTTTTCTTCTAAGGTTTTGTATACTCGAACAGGGGGTGTTTCCTTACTTTTTTGAAGTCCTTTTTCTTCTTGGAACTTTAAGGTTTCCATACCGTATAGCTCTGAGAACTCCGGTTGATCTCCACCGTCAAAATCCACCAAAGCACTTAAATTCCCGTAGTTTGAAAAGTAGCTTCGAAGGGTGATACTGTCAATGATTTTTTCATCTTTCCCGAAAACTCCCACGGGGCGGGTGCCCTGATCCAATAGAATTAAATCTCCTTTTTCCACAATGCAAAAAGACCTTGTCGGCTGTCTTCGCTCGTTGATATCCAAAACTTTTTGGTCTTTTAGATAATCATTGATAAAGGCTCCTGCAGTACCAAAAACCACATCCTTTTTATAGGCTTCCCGTCGTTCCTCGTTGCTTTGCCCATGAAAAAGAAGACCGGTTGTAAGATTCAGTGCATGAAAAACACCCTGAAGCTCATCTATTCTCCGTTTCGCAACGGCTTCGTTGAGGGATATGATATGAACCTTTTCCCCCTTCGAAGCTTTTAAATAAACGGCTAGGGCCTGTCCCTGGAACTTCGATTCCTGATCCGGATTTATTACCACCTGCCCCCGGGTTAAGGCTGTGGCGGTTTCAATTGCCTGTTCCTTAAGGGCTTGATGTTTCAGGTTCCTCAGGGCTTCCTCGAAGGGGGCAAAGTCTACCGTTGATTGCCGAATGGCCTCTTCGCTTTTTCCCTTGGAATCACCGAAGAATTTTTTGAATAAATTTTTCATAAGAACACCTCGTTTCATCTTTTTTGATTTTTGTGATTTTCAGAATTCCTGCTTATCATCCCTACTAAATCCTTACTTTTGAATTTGAACCTTTGATCGATTCCATAATCCATATTTTATGAATTATTCTATATAAGCTACCCCTTTACTAATTCGATATCTTCATCGAAGAATCCTCTAAAATTTCATTTTTTTTCAAAAAACCCCAAAAGCTTATGGCTCTCAGGGTTTTTTATATGGCGATGTCCTCCTTGGGGTTTAGATCTTTTAACGTTTAACCAGACATTTCATAAAGTGCAGGTAAAGAGCTTACAAACTGCTTCCAAACTCCCGCCCATCCTTGGAATCCCGTTGATCTAAGTTTTCAAAGGCGGTGGAAAGCATAAGTTTGATTCGGTTTAGCTGATTGACTTCGCTGGCACCGGGATCGTAATCGATGGCCACGATATTGGTCATAGGGTTGCTTTTCTTTAAAGCCTTAATCATGCCCTTTCCCGTAATATGATTGGGTAGGCAGGCAAAGGGTTGCATGCAGACAATATTGTCCACACCGTGCTCTATCAATTCCAACATTTCCGCGGTTAAGAACCAACCTTCTCCGGTCTGGTGACAAAGAGACAGATGGGGGGCCGCCAGTTTGGCAAGTTCCTCGATGGATGAGGGAGGGGTAAAGCGCTTACTCTGTCTTAGAGCTTCACTCATGGATTTACGGAGAAATCCCATGGCTGCAATGGCCGCCTTTCCCATCAACGCTTTTTTCATGGACCCCGACAGATATTCCCGTTTTATCACGCTATTATAGGAAGAATATGCAAAAAAGTCCATCAGATCCGGCATAACCGCTTCCGCTCCTTCTTTTTCGATCATCTCCACAATATTGTTGTTGGCTGTGGGGTGGAATTTCACCAAAATCTCTCCCACAAGACCTACCCTGGGTTTTTGAATGTCCAGCAGAGGCAGTTCATCAAAGTCCCGGACAATATCCTGAACATTTTCAGTAAAGCTTCTACCGGTTGTTCTTTCAATGGATTCCGTGCAGATTTTTACCCATTTTTCATACAGGGCGTTGGCCGCACCGGGGATGGTTTCATAGGGTCTGGTTTTATACAGTACCCGCATAAACAGATCTCCATAAAGCACCCCTTCCACCAGACGTTTTAACAGTTTCGGTGAAATTTTGAATCCCGGATGCTTTTCTATTCCCTGGGCACTTAAACTGATTACCGGAACCTGACTCATCCCGGCTTCATACAGGGCTTGTCGAATAAAGGCAATATAGTTGGTTGCCCGGCATCCCCCGCCGGTTTGGGAGATGATTAACGCGGTTTTATCCAAATCATAATTTCCGGAATTCAAAGCCTTCATCATCTGTCCCGTTACCAGAATCGAAGGATAGCAGGCATCGTTGTTAACGTATTTTAAACCTTCATCAATGGCTTTGGTATCAATCGACGGCAATACCTCCACATTAAATCCTTCCGATTGAAGGGCGGGCTCGAAAAACTGAAAATGGATCGGGGACATTTGCGGTACTAAAATGGTATGGGTCTTTTTCATGTCTTCCGTAAAGAGGACCTTAGGGATCTCCGGCTTTTCCTCGATGGCCCGGGCCACCTTTTTATCCCGCTGCTCTACGGCGGCAAATAAGGAACGCATTCGAATTCTTGCCGCACCGAGGTTGTTGATCTCATCAATTTTCAGTAAGGTGCTAAGTTTATTTTTTCGTTTTAAAATGTCCGCTACCTGATCGGAAGTTACAGCGTCCAGGCCGCAACCGAAGGAATTCAACTGTACCAGTTCCAAATTTTTGTGTTTCGTCACATAGGCTGCGGCGTCGTATAACCGGGTATGATACATCCACTGATCCACAGCATTTAAAGGTCTGTCCACCCGCTCTAAATGGCTGATGGCATCCTCGGAAAGGACACCGTAACCATAAGAGGTAATCAGTTCCGGAATTCCGTGATTGATCTCCGGATCAATATGATAAGGTCGTCCCGCTAGAACCACGGCTTTTTTATTCCTTTCTTCCAACCAACTAAGGACCCGTTCTCCTTCTCTTCGTACCTTTTCTTTGTACTCTTCTAATGCTTTATATCCGGCCTTAACGGCTTCCGTCAATTCTTTTCGAGGGATATTCTTATGTCCGAAAACTTCATGGATCCGCTTAATCATTCTCTTTTCATCATCCAGGGGTAGGAATGGGTGCATATACTCCACCTTTTCCTCCTGCAGTCGATCCACATTGGCTTTAATGGTTTCCGGATAGGAGGTGACCACAGGGCAGTTAAATTGATTGTCCGCCTCAGGGTTTTCCTTGATGTTAAAAGGAATGGAAGGATAAAAAATCATGTCCACCTTTTTATTCAGTAAATCCTCTATGTGACCATGAATCAGTTTGGCGGGATAGCATACGCTTTCCGAAGGAATGGTTTCCATACCCAGTTCATAGATTTTCTTTGTAGAATGTCCCGAGAGCTTGATTTCATAACCGATTCCTGAAAAAAAGCTGGCCCAGAAGGGAAAATCTTCGTACATATTCAGTACTCGGGGCAGCCCTACAGTACCCCGGGTTTGGGGGATATCGGTTTTCGGAATTTTAAAAACTTCCTTTAGTTTATAGGCATACAGATTGGGCATGGGTTCCTTATTGCTTACCACATTGGCTCCCCGCTCACAACGGTTACCCGTAATATACTGACGGCCGTCGGAGAAATAATTGACGTTCAGCTGACAGTGATTATTGCACAACTGACACCGCTTATTTTCCGAAAGCACTTTAAAATCATCCAATTGTTCCCGATTTAAGAACGTGCTTTGAAATTTCGGATCCCGGTTTTCCTTGGCAATTAAGGCAGCTCCAAAGGCTCCCATAATCCCTGCGATATCCGGTCTTACCACTTCTTTTTCCGCGATTCGCTCAAAGGCCCGAAGGACGGCGTCGTTGTAGAAAGTCCCTCCCTGGACCACGATTTTTTTGCCCAGATCTTCTTTGGAACGCATACGAATTACTTTAAACAAGGCATTTTTTACAACGGAGATGGCAATTCCAGAAGAGATGTCTCCGACGCTTGCCCCTTCCTTCTGGGCTTGTTTTACCCGGGAGTTCATAAATACAGTGCACCGAGTTCCCAGATCCACCGGATTTTTCGCAAAAATTCCCAGCTTCGCAAAAGCCTCTACTTCATGATTTAAGGCATTGGCGAAGGTCTCCACAAAGGAACCGCACCCCGAGGAGCAGGCTTCGTTTAACATGATAGAGTCCACCACTCCGTCATGAACCCGAAGACTCTTCATATCCTGACCGCCAATGTCCAATATAAAGTCCACACCAGGCATGAAGTAGTCCGCAGCCTTGGAATGGGCCACGGTTTCGATAATTCCGTGATCGATCCCTAGCGCCGCCTTTAACAAATGTTCTCCGTAACCGGTTACTGCACTTTGGGCAATGGTTGCGGTCTTTGGCATCTCGGCGTATAGTTTTTGTACCGCTTGTCTTACAATTTGTAAGGGATTTCCTTGATTGGAACTGTAATGGGAAAATACCAGTTCACGATCTTCGTTAATGGCCGCCACTTTCAGCGTGGTGGACCCGGCGTCAATCCCAAGATACAACTCTCCTGTAGCCTCTGACAGCGGGCGCTTTTTTACCTGATTTTTACTGTGACGTTCTTTGAAGGCTTCATAATCCCCCTCATTGGTAAAGAGAGGCTCTAAACTTTCCTTGCTGTCCTTGGATTCACAGAACAAATTCGGCATTCGATCATACAGACATCTGGGCTCCATGACCGCTTCGTTAAAAGCCGCATAGGCAGCCCCCATGGCCACAAAATACTGAGTATCCTGAAGCTCCACCTCATCTTCCGACCGAAGCTTCAGGGTAGAGCGAAAACGTTCTTTTAATTCCGGCATAAAGGTTAGGGGGCCTCCTAAAAAGGCTACCTTCCCCCGGATGGGTTTTCCACAGGCCAAACCTCCAATGGTTTGATTTACCACGGCCTGCAGCACTGAAGCGGCAATATCCGCTCTGTTGGCCCCTTCATTAAGTAAGGGCTGAATATCGGTTTTTGCAAACACGCCACAGCGGGAAGCGATGGGATAGATGGTTTGATGCTGGGTGGCCAATAAATTGAGACCCCCGGCATCGGTTTTCAGTAAGGATGCCATCTGATCAATAAAAGCCCCGGTACCTCCGGCACAGGTACCGTTCATCCGTTGTTCAATACCGTTGGTAAAGTACATGATTTTTGCATCTTCTCCACCTAGTTCAATAGCCACATCAGTTTCAGGCGCCAGTTGACCAATGGCTTTACTGCAAGCGGTTACCTCCTGGATAAAGGGAATGTTTAAGATCTCTGCAAGTCCCAGACCTGCGGAACCGGTGACGGTAATTCGAAGCTCTTTGTTGTCAAAAGTGGATTTCATATTTTTAAAAAGCTCATTCACCGTGTTTTTTACATCGGAATAATGCCGTTGATAATCTTTAAAAACCGTTTCCTTACCTTCATTCAGGACGACAGCTTTCACTGTTGTCGATCCCACATCCAAACCGATATTTAGAACTTTTCTCATATCTCTCACCCCATCATTAATATTCTTGCTACCAAGCTATTAATACCCCTTAAAACGGTGTGTCTTTATCCTTACTGCTATATCTTTTGCTTCGCCATAAAATTTATTATTTAATAATTATTATTGCATGCAATCCTATAAAATATTTTACCATATTATAGAATTTTTATCCCTGTTTTTTCATCTCTCATGATTTTTCACTCATACCCAAAGTTTTACTTTATAACCGCACCCCGATACTTTCCAGCTATGGGGATGTTTTTTTGTAACAAGGGTCCTTTTTAAGGTATATACCCTTTTTCTAATGTTTTATTGACTTTAAAAACCACCGAAGATTTATAGAATCCTCGGTGGCTTTGAAACTTTTATTTGATCACTTTTATTCTTCTTTTTTCATGTCCCGCTGCATTCGAATCCCGAACTGGCTTTGGATAATCAATAGAACACAGGCCAGCAGGATAAAAAAGTTAATGGATACTAAGGATAAGGTATCAAAATAACGTTCGTGAAAAATCATCTCCTTATGCATGAAAAAGGCGTAACTGGAAATCCCGATACTTAAGATTCCCGCAATGGTTATGACTTCCTGTTCCTGGTAAATCCCCAAAATAAATAAAGCGATATAAATCGTAAGATAAGATAAGAGTCCCGGTGTAAATTCGATAAAAACAAATACCGTAATGAATATTCCTGCAATCCCTAAATATTTTGTGGAATGCAGCATTTTATTTGTATAAACCAGGTAAGACATGATCAGGGCCAATCCACCCACAACCGCGATAATTAAGGCTCCGGCTATGGGGTCCCGGACACTGAGTAGATTATTTAGAAATGCTAAA
>SLKF01000087.1 GCA_007134725.1 Clostridiales bacterium
AAAGGTTTTACCGACAGTCATCTCCTACTGGTGGACCTCGGAGAGCATGTAACCGAAGCACCGGCAAAGGAGCTGGAAAAATCAAATATTCTCTGCTCTGACGATTTTTCCGGAAACAATCCCGAAGTACGTATCGGAACTCCTGAAGCCACGCGAAAGGGCATGAAAGAGCGAGAAATGAAAGAAATCGCGAATTTCTTTAAACGGGCTTTAATCGACAAAGAGGATCCTGAATCCTTGAAAAAAGATGTAGAAACTTTCAGCCGACGATTCATCGGCTGTGAATACGCTTTTTAGCAATAAAAGAGAAAGGGAGGACGATATGATTGTCTCCCTTTTTTTATTTTTATGAGACGGACAGAGGGACTGAGTAATTGTCTCCTGCCTTGAGTGTGGCCATTCCCACAGCAATAAATTTTCGGAAGTTTCTTTTTATCGATTAGGGGTAGAAATTCAATAGAAGTTAACGGAAAGAACAGTAAATAAGTAAAATAGAAACGGGCGAATGCAAATCGGCGATTCAAATCAGTGCATGTAAGTAAAACATTAAAATAGGGAGGAACAAAAATGATCGTAAAAAAGTATACGCCAAAAGAAAACTACATGGTCAAGTTGGATGCCGGTGAGGATCTGTTAAAAGCCGTAAGCGCATTTGTGATAGAGAAAAGTATAACCTCGGGGTATGTGAATATCATGGGGCTTTCACGTAATGCAAAATTTGCATACTACAACATAGAAACGAAAATCTATGAAGAAAATGAACGAAAGGACCGTTATTTTGAAATCATCCAGTGTACCGGGAATATCTCTCTAAAAGAGGGCAAACCTTTTCCGCATCTTCATATTGCTTTTGGGGATCAAGACGGAAACATATTCGGAGGGCATCTGCTGGAAGGAACCATAGTGGAGATTGGTGAAGTCACGATCCAAGCATTTGAAGGGGAACCTATGGAACGGGAGTATGATGATTGGTATAAGATGACGCCTTGGAATAAGTAAAATTCATAAGCTGTTTCCCAAAATAACGCAAATAATGGGATTACCTGCCGGTTTTGGTAGGTCTTTTCTATTATAATGGCAGTAGAAAAAATTGGTTAATAATGTTAAAATATAATAAGAACACAGTAGTATAGAGTCGGATTTTTTGTAAAGAGGACAATTACTCCGTCCCTCTGTCCCCCTCTATTATTAATAATACTTTGTCGAGGTGAAGATATTGGAATTTATAGATCTATATATTATACTTTTTTTTGGTGGAGGAATATTAATCGTTAATGGTATCCGAAAGCGACAAAGAAAGGATTTATTTCTTCATGGATCCATATCCTGGATCTTAATCGCATTTTTATCATTGCTTCCCCTGTTATATAATTTAGAAAGACGTATGGAGTTTCCCATGAGAACGGTGGATATGGTATTTATAGGGGTTGTGATAGTTGGGTTTATCATTACGATGATCACTAGATTCCGACAGGAAATGACCCAAAAGAAGATGAATATTCATAATATGACTACCGATGAGGTCGAAAAAATTATACAGGAAGGATTGGAAAAATACAACGTAGACTATAAGTATGAAAAAGCTGCAGGGAAACGGGGAATATTTAATTTTCCTGATTCGAAGGCTGAAATTGAAGTGCATAGCCACTACATAACCGCGGAGCATCAGCGAGTTACTTTTTCAAAAACAAATCAGATCCCCAGGTTTGAGGATATTTTTGATGGGCTGAATGAGGAAAGTGAAAAAAGAGAAAGGCCCATTTCAAAATCTTTGGGACTGTTAGATATTGCATTTGGTAGCAGCCTTTTAATATTAGGGGTTTATGTGATGCAATTGTTTAGCTGATTTCAGAAATTAGGGAAGATAAGCAAAACGTCCCTCTGTCTCTCTAAGGAATAAGGAGGACCCAATGAAAAAAGAAATTATGGAGTGGATCAAAACCATTGTAATATCAATTCTTATTGCGTTATTGGTGACGGCCTTTGTCAAACCCACGATGGTCCAGGGATATTCCATGGAGCCGACACTAAGTGAAAATGATCTGTTAATCATCAATCAACTCCTCTATAAAAGGGATATTCCTGAACGAGGAGATATTGTGGTATTTGAATCGTCTCAACTGGATGAAGAGGGAAATCAGAAACTCTTTATTAAAAGGGTTGTGGGGCTTCCCGGCGAAAAAATTCAAATCAGCGATGGAAAGGTATACATTAATGATAGCCTGTTAAGCGAAGAATATCTTACGGAGGATTATACCCATGGCGAAATCCATGAAACCATTCCGACGAATAATTTGTTTGTTATCGGAGATAATCGAAATAATAGTATGGATAGTAGAAATGCGGAAATAGGAATCATCGATTTTGATGCAGTTGTGGGAAAAGCCGTTATTAGATTGTTTCCATTCTCAGCTATGGGGAAAATTGAATAAATAGAGAAAATAGAAAGAGGACGGAGTAATTGTCCTCTTTTTCATGGGGAAAAGCCCAACAGAAGGACAATTACTCCGTCCCTCTGTCTGCTCGAAGGACAATTACTCCGTCCCTCTGTCTGCTCCATCCCCCTGTCTGCTCGGCTCTCTCCGTCTTAAGGCGGAAGAAAAAAGAGTCTGTAGATGGAGATATGTTATTGTTGGAAAAGTTAAGATAAAATAGAGTAAGTTTAACACATTATGTCAGGAGGAGAAATATGCATCTGGAAATAAACAATCTACACAAAAGCTTTGGAGATACGGAAGTGCTTCATGGAATCACTTTCGAAGTGGAAAGTGGTAAGGCTTTAGGTTTTCTCGGAAGAAACGGAGCAGGAAAGACCACCACCCTTCGAATTTTAATGAATTTATTCAAGCAAAACAAAGGAGAAATCCTGCTGGATGGTAAAAAGTTTAAAGTCAATGACCATCAGGTGGGCTACCTTCCCGAAGAACGGGGAATGTATCCTAAAAAGAAAGTCATTGAACAATTGGTTTATTTTGGGGAGTTAAGAGGTTTGGGTCGAAAAAAAGCGACGGAGAATGCGGATAGATGGTTGGAACGATTGGGAGTTACGGAATATCGAAACAAAAAACTGGAGTCCTTGTCAAAAGGAAACCAGCAAAAGGTGCAATTGGCGGAGACCTTTATTTGTGATCCGGATATCGTGGTGTTGGATGAACCCTTCAGTGGATTAGATCCGGTGAACGCCCAAATTTTAAAAGATATTATACGGGAGCAGATTGAAAATAAGAAACTTGTAATCTTTTCCAGTCACCAAATGGGCTATATTGAAGAATTCTGCAAAGACATTGCCCTGATTCATCACGGGAAAATTGTGTTAAAGGGAAATTTAAAAGATATTAAACGAACCTATGGAATGAATCGTCTGACCCTAAAAGATGGGATGCGGACGAAAGAAGAAGTAAAAGACATTATCGAAAGTCGCATGGGGACCATCATTCGTAACGTGGAAATTCGAAAGGAACAATTGATTCTTGAGCTCCATTCGGGAAAAGAAAAACAGGAATTTTTGCAGGAAGCTATAAACTTAGGGCTGGATATTGAAGGGTTTTCGGTGTATGAACCGAGTCTGGAAGATATATTTGTAGAAAAGGCGGGTGATATCGCATGAGAAATTTCTGGATTGTATTAAAATTTGAAATCTTAAACTTCTATAAAAATAAAAGTTTTATTATTGCTTCGGTGATCATTTGTGGCCTCTTAATCATCGGAATGTCTATCCCCACCATTCGGGATACTTTTTTCTCTTCTTCCGAGGATTCTATAGGAGAAGAAGTAGGATCCGATCAGACTTATGGATTCATCAACAGTGCCGAAGGAGATGTGAACAGCAAAACCCTGGGAAACCAATTTATGGGAGGAGAATTGCAGGAGTTTGATGATCGGGAAGCCTTAGATGAAGCGGTTCAAAATGGAGATCTAGCGGCAGGATTTGTTATTGTCTCCCCTACGGAGTATCAGCATGTCATTCAGAATAATGAAATGACCGGATCTACCCATTTTATGTTCGAGGAAGCTTTCCGGGAAACCTACCGGATAACCGGCTTTGAGTCCTTGGGAATCGAATATGAAACCGTTCAAGGCTTAGTGCATGCTCCGATACAGCGTGATACGGTGGTACTTGGAACCGACAGTGCTGCAAACTATCTATACACCTATATTTTGGTCTTTGGTCTTTATTTTGTGATAATTGTATATGGACAATTAGTGGCAACCTCCGTGGCCAGTGAAAAGAGTAACCGGGCAATGGAAGTACTGGTAACCAGTACGAGAACGGAGAATTTGATCTTTGGAAAAGTATTTGGAGGGGCGATCGCAGGGGCCAGTCAGTTAGCGCTGATTATAGCTACGGCCATGATCGCTTATCGAGCCAATAGTAATGCCTGGGACGGAGGATTGGACTTTATCTTTGACATTCCTCTTAGCGTTTTGGGAAGTTTTGCGGCCTTTGGAATCCTTGGATACCTGTTTTTCCTATTCCTATTCGGTGCATTAGGAGCGCTAGTATCAAGAACCGAGGACGTCAGTACCAGTGTTACACCGATTACAATTATATTTGTCGCTGTGTTTGCGGTATCCGTAATGGGCATGCAAAACACTGAAGGAATGCTGTTGAGAGTTGCATCCTTCGTTCCTCTTAGCTCCTTTATGGCGATGTTTGTTCGAGTTTCCATGGGTTCTGTGACCAATGTGGAAGTGGCCATTTCTTTGGGGATTTTACTGGCTACCACCTTATTTACCGGTTGGTTGGCATCCAAGATCTACCGAATGGGAACCTTAATGTATGGAAATCCGGTGAAGATCACCAAGGTATTTAAAATGCTTTTTAGCTCAAATGAGGCATAGGCGGACAGAGGGACGGAGCAATTGTCTTCTCAAAATTGGTAAAGTCATGACTGAAGCTTAATAAGGTTGTTTTAATAATACGACAGGAACTATTACTTGTTAACGTTCGGCGAAGGGAGGGCGTTCCCATGAAAAGAAAGATTTTATCTAAAAGGGTTTTGTTTATTACCCTAGCGATTTTTTTATTGAGTAGCACTCTGCTTGGATGTCGACAAAAGGAAGAAACACTCCCACCGGAAGGGGAATTTGCGGAGATTGCCACTGAGTTTGTGGAAGAGCTCACTGAGGAAGAATTTGAAAGTGCCGCCGGAAAATTTAACGAAGAAATGCGGCGAGCTATGCCCAAAGAATTGTTGGGGCAAACCTGGAAGCAGCTGGAGGATCAAGTGGGACCCTTTATACAAATCATTATCCTAAGAGAGGAGATCGTCCAAGAGTATGATGTAATTTTTGTAACCACGGAGTTTGAAAATGAATTTATTGACATTCGCGTGGTATTCGACAAAGAAAAATGGATTGCAGGGTTATTCTTTGAGCCTGCTTCTGAGTATTCTGTAGAGCGGGGAGATCCGGACTATGTTGATCGAGAGGCTTTTCGAGAAGAAGAGGTGACCTTTGGAGAGGAGCCGTGGATGATTTCGGGAACGCTCACAATCCCTGAGGGAGAAGGGCCCCATCCGGTGGTAATCTTGGTTCATGGATCAGGTCCGAATGATAGGGACAGTACTATTGGTCCAAATCGGCCGTTTAAAGATATCGCTGAAGGATTATCCTCTTCGGGGGTTGCAGTCCTGCGCTACGATAAACGCACTTATACCTACCAGACGTCTTTTATAGATACCCCTGGGGAAATTACTGTTCGAGAGGAAACAACGGAGGACGCTTTGAAAGCAATCACCTTTCTAAAAGCCCGGGAGGAAATCGACGGGGAACAGATTTTTCTGGCAGGCCATAGCCTGGGAGGCATGCTTGCGCCCAGAATTGCAGAGGAAACCGAGGATTTGAAGCGATTAATCCTACTAGCAGCCCCTGGGAGACCATTAAGTGAGCTGATTCTGATGCAAACCGAATATTTAATAGAGCACGAAGAGCAGCACACCGAAAACCTGGAAGTAGGGATGGAAGAACTTAGGCGACAGGTTGAACGAATTCAGGATCCGAATTTGCCTTTGGATACTCCCCTGGATGAAACCTTAGGAGTACCGGCGGCTTACTGGTTGGATCTTCAGCAATACAATGCTTTGGAAACTGCGAAAGCGTTGACGCTTCCAATAATGATTCTTCAAGGAGAACGGGATTATCAAGTCACAACAGAGGACTTGGAACTCTGGCGACAAACACTGGAAAATGAACCGGAGGTAAGTTTTCATAGCTATGCAGACTTAAATCATCTCTTCATGCCGGGAGAAGGATTGAGTCTCCCTGACGAATACTTCGAAGCCAATCATGTGGATGAACTGGTGATTATGGATATCCTCAATTGGATAAGGACCGACTAGTATTAGAATGATGATGAGGACAGAGTAGTTGTCCTCTTGGCTCCCTCTTAGGGAGCTTTTTTAATGAAATAAAAATAGCAGAAGATTCGGGGGAACCCAGGGACGGAGTCATTGTTTTCTTAGCGTTGTGAAAAAACAACAAGAGGACAATGACTCCGTCCCTCTGTCCTTCTCTCTGTCTTTCCCTTTTTTATAGAAAAGTCATATTTAAACGTTAAAATACGGGTATATAAATGAAGAGCCGGACAGGGCGAATATTATTTTGAATCACCCCAGGAGCGTAGTGAATATGAAAAACTTGAAGATTTGTCGGTAAATAAAAGGAGTATTGTATGAAAGCTAAAAGAAGTGATTTAGCTCCTTGTGGTTTTTAGTGGGGCTTGTCCTTAATATGGCAGGATGATTCATTTTTATATGTATGAGTGTAGTGAATGCCGTGAAAAAGTGAATGTATAAAGGAGTGAAACGATGAATGTTAAGAAATTGGCTGCGGAAGCGGCAGTAGAATTAATAAAGGATGGAATGACCGTAGGACTCGGCACCGGTTCAACGGCGCATTGGGCCATTGCAAAACTGGGAGAGCGAGTAAACAATGGATTGAAAATCAAAGCCATCGCCACGTCTAAAGAATCCGATGCATTAGCGAAAGAACTCAATATCCCGATGGTAACTTTCTCAGATATTGGACAGATAGATATTACCATAGACGGCGCCGATGAAGTGGATCCCAATTTAATTTTGATTAAAGGTGGCGGAGGGGCACTCCTCAGAGAAAAAATCATTGCAACAGCCAGTGAAAAACTAATCGTTATCGTAGATGAAAGCAAGTTGGTAAGACAGTTAGGCGGATTTGCCCTCCCCATAGAAGTTATACCCTTTGGAATGGAAAGCACCAGAAAATTTATTGAAGAACTGGGCTGCAAAACGAAAATACGAATGACTGATAAAAATGATAGATTTAAGACAGATAACGGAAATCATATCGTGGATTGTACATTTGGCAGGATTGAAAGTCCGGAGAAGATCAGTCAGAAGCTGAATCAAATCCCTGGGGTTGTGGAAAATGGTTTGTTTATCCGGTTAGCCCATAAAGTATACGTTGGTTATCAGAGTGGGAAAGTGGATATCCTATTAAAAAAGAATGACTAAATCGATGAAACCTTCTGATTCTATAGCGAAAAATTGGCGCAATGAAAATGGAATTTGATAGGTAAAAAAAGAGACGATGCTTTCAAATGCTTTGCTGAGGGAGGGGAAATGATGGTTACGGAAAGGAAAAAAATGGGAGTAAGTAGACGTAGGGCCATAAGAAACTACAAAGGGTTGATGGGTCCCGCAAACAAAGTCATCGTGGGTCGTTTCGGTGAAGAATTTGCAGGAGAAGTACAGAAAATCACAAGAAATGAATTTGAAACTTTAATTCCGGAAATTCCTTATATCGGAGGACGAAAGAATTTCTTTAGCGATATGCCCGTTAGGGCAGCGGTGATTCTCGGGTTATATCGGGCTTTAGAGAAAAAAGGAGTTGCATTAGTGGAATTTGGTGGACTGTTAGAGGAAATTACGACAACTTACATGAATCGTTATCCCGCCTGGGTGCGTAAGTTAGCAGGGAAGCTATGGATGAGCTCACTTTTTAGAAGGCAGTTGCTCAAACAAGCGAAAATATCCCAACAGCATAATTATGAAGAGGATTTTGTTTACGAAATTATTCCCGGTGACGATAAATACAAATGGGGAATGGACTATGTGG
>SLKF01000016.1 GCA_007134725.1 Clostridiales bacterium
ATATTTCAGGGCGAGCTCGAGCATCGCCCTGGTTCCGTATCGGGCTTTGGATGATAATTTCATCGTCAGGCTCCCAATAATCATATAGGTTAAGTATGATATTAGCATTATATTAATATTGATGTCAAGCCTAAATCAAAAGAGCCGGATTTCCAGATTATTTACCCTCTGCCGTATTAATGGTTTTCAGCCTCGAAAATCACGGTCAATTTTTCATTGACCGGTCATTTTTATGGGGTCAAAACAGTATGGTTATAAAATTAAAAATAATTATACCGATACGGTTGTTAAAAAAACAAAAACCGTATTGTGCAATGATTCGAAAGAGATTATGATAATATCAGAAATCATAACTAGGAGGAGATTACTATGAAAAAAAGAATTTCAGGAATAATTGCAATGGCAACAGTAACCATAATTTTACTGAGTGGATGTTCAGATCAGGAAGAAGTGCTGACCATGGGTTTTGTACCCATGAGAGACGGAGAACAACTGATTGAATCCTTAGAGCCCTTGGAAGAAATGATTTCCCAGGAAATGGGCATAACCGTAGAGGCTTTTACCGCTACAAATTATGTAGGTGTGGTAGAGGGATTGGGTTCCGGGCAAGTGGATTTCGGATTTATTCCCCCTTTTGCCTATGTACTGGCCAATGCGGAAAGTGATGCCAGAGTAGCCCTGACGGTGTTAAATGCTAGCGGAGAGAGCAGTTACCGATCCCAATTTTTAGTCAGGGAAGACTCGGATATCGAAGACTTTGAAGATCTTTATGGAAAAACCCTGGCTTTTGTGGATCCTTCCTCTACCTCGGGTTATTTATTTCCCGGAGCCCATCTATATGACCTGGGGATTGATATCGAAGAGGATATTACCTATCTTTACAGCGGAGGACATGACCAATCCCTGCAATTACTCCTAAGCGGTGATGTGGATGCAGTGGTGACTTTTGTGGACGCCAGAGAGCGCTATGAAGAAGATTTTCCCCATGCCATGGCAGAAACCCGGGTTCTCGGCTACACCAGGGATATCCCCAATATCAGTGTAACCATTAGCGATTCCATGGACGGAGAAATGGAAGCGAAGCTTCAGGAAGTATTACTGAAAATAGCGGAGACCGAAGAGGGGGCCGAACTATTAGGGGAACTCTTTAATATTCACGGCTTTGTAATTGCAGAGGATCAGGATTACGATATTATAAGAGATACGGCAAAAACAATGAATGTGGATCTTACCAATCAATAAAAGTAAATAGATTCAGTGCAATTTAATCTAGTGAAGTTGGATCTAGTGAAATTCAAACGAAATGCAGGTGAGAAAATGATATCGGTTCAAGACTTATATGTAACCTATGATAAAAGAACACCGGCCCTACAGGGGGTATCCTTGGATTTTTATGAGGGAGAGTTTGTGGGGATCATCGGACTGAGCGGGAGCGGAAAATCCACGTTGCTGAAAACCTTAAACGGATTGGTCTCTCCCACAAAGGGAAAGGTATTTGTGGAGGGGAAGGATATAAGCCGTCTATCCGGTAAGGAACTTCGAAATCTTCGACGGGGAATCGGGTTTGTTTTTCAGGAATTTAATCTCGTGGACCGATCTTCGGTTTTGGAAAATGTTTTAATCGGAAGGCTGGGTTATCAGTCTTCTTTCAAGTCTTTTTTTGGGTTTTTTAAAGATGAGGATTATCAACTGGCAAAAGAGGCTCTAAAAACCGTGGGATTGAAAGAAAAAACCTTTGAACGGAGTGATCAGTTAAGCGGCGGACAAAAACAACGGGTAGCCATCGCCAAGACCCTAGTTCAGGAGCCCGGGGTAATTCTTGCGGATGAGCCGGTGGCAAGTCTGGATCAGAAATCAGGAAAGGTGGTTATGGATACCTTTCAACGGATCCAGCAAAAGTATGGAATAAGTATTATTGTGAATCTTCATGATGTGGACCTTGCTAGAAAATACTGTGATCGATTAGTGGGGCTAAAAGGTGGAAGGATTCTTTTTGATCAGAAGACAGAGGAGATTTCCGATGATGACATTACGGGATTATATCGTTAAGAAAAAAAAGAGAAATCGAATTTGGGCCCTTGGGATCATCCTTTTTTGGGGGTTGACGGCTTATGGTGTGAATTTTGACTTGTTTCGAATCATCTCCGGCCTTCCGGATATGTTTAATCTGGTCCGTCGAATGCTCTCACCGGAGCTGTCCTATATAAGAGAAGCTATGCCAAGACTTCTGGAAACGGTTGAAATGGCCTTGGTTTCCACAACCTTAGGGGTGCTTTTAGGGGTTTTAGTCGCTCTGTTTACTGCGAAAAATACAACCTTTCATCCAATGATTCCCAAAATCATCGGCCCTTTACTTACCTTTTTTCGTACCATTCCCAATTTAATCTGGGCTGCCATTCTGGTGACGATTTTCAGTGTGGGAAAATTTCCTGGAATGATGGCACTGACCATTACTGCGGTGCTGATTACCGTAAAGTTGCTTCGGGAGTATATTGAGACAATAAATAAAAATCTGTTGTACGGGGTGGAATCGGTGGGAGGCAGTAAGATACAAGTATTGCGATTTGCTGTGCTGCCTGCTGTTTTTGAACATAGTCTGTCCATCTATTTTATTGTGTTGGAAATCAACATTCGCTCCGCAACGATTTTAGGACTGGTGGGGGCCGGGGGCATCGGCCAGATTTTATGGCGGGATTTGAATCATTTGCGTTATGACAATTTAGCCACTTTGATTATTTTACTGTTTTTAACAATTTTGATTATCGATGTTATCAGTTTGTCCATTCGAAAAAACTTAAAAAAATTCTATATTCCAAGAAAGTCCATTGATTCATTTAAAATACAGCAGCAGAAAAAATGGGCAGGGATTTTGCTGTTGCTTACCCTGGGCCTGTTCTGGCTATTCATTAGTTTGGATATCACC
Organism: Clostridiales bacterium; assembly: GCA_007134725.1. GTDB lineage: Bacteria > Bacillota > Clostridia > Peptostreptococcales > T1SED10-28 > Isachenkonia. The sequence continues at coordinate 2,924 of SLKF01000016.1, forward strand.
TTGGATCGTCTCTTGGTGGGATTAAACTCAGGAAAGGAAATAATTCTTCGAATGGTACAAATCGATTTGTCCTATACCCCAAGACTATTGGAAGGCTTGCTGGAAAGTCTCTACATAGCTCTTTTCGCCACCTTTGCCGGTGGGATAGGTGCAGTGGTGCTGTCTTACTTCACCGCCTATAATACCGCACCATCACCCATAGTAGCCATGGTCTTAAAGGGAGTGGTTAATTTGCTTAGAACTTTCCCTCCGATCATCGTGGCCATCATTTTCTTTCGTGGCGTGGGACCGGGCCCCTTAGCTGGAGCCATGGCACTGGGAATCTATACCCTGGGGGTTATGACAAAGCTTTACAGTGAGGTCATAGAAAGTGCAGGATCTCAAATTCAACAGGGGATTATGGTAACCGGAAGCACCAAACTAAACAGTTACCGCTACGGGATTCTCCCCCAAACCTTCCCCAATTTCATCAGTTTAATCCTTTATCGATTAGAATCCAATATTCGAACCTCAACAATATTAGGGATTATCGGTGCCGGAGGGATTGGAACCTTACTATCCACAAATATTACCTGGCGTAACTGGGAAAGGGTAGGTCTTTTAATATTAGGCATTGCCCTGTTGATGATTCTTATTGAAAAAACCAGTGAGAGAATACGAAAAAAGCTTATTTAATTTACTTATTGTCGTTTCTCGAAGGAATAAAACGTGCTATTTCCGATGCCATATTTTGAGCGGGCATGGTTTGAATCCAAACTTTCCCCGGCCCTTCAATGGTGGTTAGGAAAAGTCCCTCCCCTCCCAGCAACATGTTTTTAAAACCTTTTACCAGATTAATACTCAGATCCATTCCCGCTTCGTACATTCCAAGAGCACCGGTCTCCATACGGATCTTTTCCCCCGGGGCCAGCTCTTTTACTACATATTCTCCGTCCATTTCCACCCAGGCTATACCCTTACCGGATAGACGCTGCATGATAAATCCTTCCCCGCCAAAGAACCCGGTACCGATCTTTTTTTGAAACTCTATGTCGTAATCCACACCTTCCGTGGCACATAAAAAGGCTCTTTTTTGACAGATCATGGTCTTTTGGCTGACATCAATTTCAATAATTTTTCCCGGGAAAGAATGGCCAAAGGCAACCCGGGCACCGTTTTGTTCTGCGGAGAAATGGGCCAGAAACAAATTTTCTCCCGAAACCCCTCGTTTTATGGCACCAAAGACGCCCCCCCGCATATTGGTTTGCATCTCGATGTTTTCCGTCATCCACTGCATTGCTCCGGTTTGGGCATAGATCAACTCTCCCCGGTCCAACTCGATTTCCACCATGGGCATAACCGTACCGATAATTTCACTTTTCATAAGAAACCTCCTCTGAAATTGTAATTAAACTGCTTTTTTATAAAGAATAAAATGATAATAATCCTTTACCCAATCATCAGACAAAGCATCAGGGATCATAAAAAAAAGTTGAGTTTAGTTCTTGTAATAACTGGTATATCATCGTGAAATAGGCTATAATAATAAAAAGTAATGAATAGTAATTATGAATTACCGGGAAGTATTTGCCAACAGGGGATAAAAGTTTTTACCTAAATTAGGAGGAAAACCCATATGAAGAAATACTTATTAGCAGCAGTATTGCTTTTGGTTTTAAGTTTAGGACTCAACGCATGTAATAATAGTAATGAAAACACGGGTGGTTGAGTGGGCCAGCCTATTCAGGAGAGTTCTTCTGTAGAGTTTGAGATGGATTTGGACCAGCCCTATATTGTGAATTATTTTAAGGAATTACCGTTGAATAACAACTTAATCTCTTCAGGAGACCTTTTGGAGATTGTAGAGAATGATCATCCGGGATATTATATTTTGGATATTCGGCGAGAAGAGGATTTTCTGGGGGGACATATCGAAGGCTCAAATCATATTTGGTGGCACGAGCTGGGGAATTCTCTGGAGGACCTTCCCAAGGATAAGAAAATCGTGGTGGTTTGCTATACCGGTCAGAGTTCCGGTCAAATAGTCGGGATTCTTAAGACCATGGGGTATGATGCTTACTCCTTACATGATGGAATCGACAGAGGCTGGAGCGTAGAAGAATATCCCTTAGTACAACCGTAAGGGAGGCCTATTATCACGGCTAGCTATGGATGGATCCAAGAATTTAAAAAACAGGCAAGTCTTAAAGACTTGCCTGTTTTTTTATGAATAGAACCTTTAAATAATCCCCTTCAGGAAAAGAAGGATGGGTGGGGAAATCCCCGGGAAGGGAGTACTGTTCAAGAATATTGTATTTATATGATTTTTCTTTAAAAGCTTTTGATACAAAGCCCTTAAAGACTTTCATATCAAAGGTGGCGCAGTTGGTGGAGGCAATAATCAACCCGCCCTCCTCCGTTAGGTCAATGGCGCTTTTAAGTAAAGCGGTGTAATCTTTCTTTGCGCTGAAGGTATTTTTTTTCGACCGGGCAAAGCTGGGAGGGTCCAAAACCACAATATCATATTTCAGTCCGTGTTTTACACCGTAATCAAAAAAGTTAAAAACGTCCTCCACCCGAATTTCCTGGGTGTTGGTCTCGATTTCGTTGGCTCGGAATTGGGCTTCCGTAAGCTCTAAACTTCGTTTGGCAAGGTCCACGCTGGTGGTCTTTGTTGCCCCGCCCAGGGCTGCAAACACAGAAAATACGCCGGTATAGGAAAAGGTATTGAGAAGGGTTTTACCCTTTGCGTATTGATCCCGTAGTTTTTTTCGAACCTCCCGCTGATCTAAAAATACCCCCGTCATGGCACCGTCATTTAAGTTCACTTCAATATTTACTCCGTTTTCCTTTACAAGAAGGGGAAAGTTTGCCGGAGTTCCCCTGGCGAAATCATCGTCCTCTAGGTACTGTCCTTTTTTATCAAATCGTTTCTTCTCATAAATTCCCCGGGGTTGAATTAATAAAGTTAATGCGGATAGAATCTCCTCTCGGAATTGATAAATCCCAAGGCTGTACCAATTGATCAGATAATAGTCTCCGAAACAGTCGATGGTAAGGCCGCCGATTCCGTCCCCTTCCCCATTAAATACTCGAAAGGCATTGGTATCCTCCTTGTGATAAAAGGGGCTCCGTTTATTGATCGCTGCGGCGATTTTTTTTTGGAAAAACAATGAATCAATAGCTTCTTTTTCCTTATGGGTAAGAATCCATCCGATCCCCTTATTTTGTATGCCATAATAGCCTCGCCCGATAAAGCTGCCCGAGGAATCCAGCAAGACAACGATAGAGCCTTCCTGATAGAGGGAATCTATATTTTCTACGGTTTCTTTTGATAAAAGAGGAAAACCCTCTTTGTATTTAGCCATGTAATGTTTTTGAGCCCTTAATATAATTTCTTCAGTCATAACGTCCTCCTTATTTTTCTTTTGCATTATTATATCATAAATTCCAGAACCCTTAAGGGGGATTATAAGAAGGAATAAGGAATCACCGACATGGGATTCCTTCACTTTTTTTGCTATAATAGAGGAAGCGGATTATGAAAAATAGTAAAAGTCTAATATAAATGCTAAAAGTCTAATATAAATAGGAAAAAGAAAAGAATAAAAGAGGAGTCTGAATTATGGAAAACAGTCGAATTATCGTAGTCGGTGGCGGCCCCGCAGGCATGTTTGCGGCACTACAGGCGGCCCGGGGAAATCATGAGGTTTTATTGCTGGATAAGAACGAAATGCTTGGAAGAAAGCTGAAAATCACCGGTGGGGGAAGGTGCAATCTGACCAATATCAAAGATAAAAAAGAGCATCAAAGGGCGACGATTCATAACCCCAAGTTTTTATACAAATCCTTTGATGCCTTAAATCCTAAAGAGTTGATGAAATATTTTGAGGATCGGGGTTGCACTTTCAAACTGGAAAAGGAAGGCACGGTCTTTCCGAGGAGTGATGACAGCTCAGAGATCATCAATATTTTATTGGAGGATCTATTAGAGCATGGAGTGAAAATATGGTACAACCATAAAGTGGAAAAAGTTTTAATCGCCGGGGAGCAGGTCCGGGGAGTTGCCTTACCTGACGGTAGAGAAATCTTGGCAGACAAGGTGATCATCACCACCGGAGGAGCCTCCTATCCACAAACCGGTAGCACGGGAGACGGTTATACAATGGCTGAGGAACTGGGTCACAGCATTGAAAAAATAAAACCCGCCCTTACCTCCTTTGAAGTAAAGGAAAACTGGGTAAAGTCCTTAGCCGGAATTTCGTTTTCCGATACGTCCCTTGGGATTTTGAAAATGAATAAACTGCAAGAGTGGGGAGATCTTCTTTTGACCCATTACGGAATATCCGGGCCCCCGGTATTGAAGCTTAGCAGTTATATTAATGAAGTGGATTTAAAGAAAACGCCGGTAACCGTGGAGATTGATTTCTTTCCCGATAAAACCGAGGAAGAACTAAAGGACTGGTTTTTACATCACAGTACCGGAAAGAAAAACCTCAACAATGTGCTTACGGAGTTTTGGCCAAGGAAATTTATCGAAGAAATCCTTCCTTTCTTAGGGATTCCCAAGGACCGTAAAATGAACGAGTTAAAAAAGAAAGAGCGTAATAAATTGATGGATGCAATGAAGGGCCTACATCTTACCGTAACCGGTCTTCGTCCCATAAAAGACGCCATTGTCACCGCGGGAGGAATCAATGTAAAAGAGGTAAACCCTTCCACCATGGAATCGAAAAAAATCTCCGGGCTTTATTTTGCCGGGGAAGTCCTGGACTTAGACGCCATAACCGGAGGCTATAATCTGCAAATCGCCTTTTCCACCGGTTTTGTAGCGGGGCAAAGCGCCGGGGAGAAACTAAATAAAAAGTATGAATAGTATAGTATAAAAAATAAATCATAAAAAAAATCATAAAATATAAATAAAAAACCGAGGAGTCACTATGAGACGAAAGCTGATGGACCATCAAAATGAGCACCGGGAAAATATCGAAGCCTTTCAACGGGAATTACTTAAGTGGTACCGAAACAATAAGCGGTCCATGCCCTGGCGGGACATCGAAAACCCCTATTACACTTGGGTTTCGGAAGTCATGCTTCAGCAAACCCGGGTGGATA
>SLKF01000230.1 GCA_007134725.1 Clostridiales bacterium
ACCATGCTGGAAAATAAGGACCCGGAAGCGATCAAGATCTTAGCAGAATTGTATCAGTATACGGGAAAGGCTAAGGTGATCGGCGTAACCGGACCTCCGGGAGCGGGAAAAAGCACCTTGACGGACAAACTGGTCAAAGCCCTTCGTAAGGAAGGCAAAACCGTGGGCATTATAGCAGTAGACCCTACCAGCCCATTTTCAGGAGGTTCCATCTTAGGAGACCGAATACGAATGAACGATCTTGCGGTGGATCCCGGAGTATTTATTCGGAGTATGGGCACCCGTGGTCATTTGGGAGGGCTCTCAAAAGCTACCCAAGGGGCTGTAAAAGCCCTGGATTTATACGGTATGGATTATATATTTATCGAAACCGTTGGGGTAGGACAATCGGAAGTGGATATCATGAAAACAGCGGATACGGTTCTGATGGTCATGGTTCCCGGGCTGGGCGATGACATACAAGCCATTAAAGCGGGAATTATGGAAATTGGAGATGTGTTTGCGGTTAATAAGGCAGACCGGGACGGGGCGGCAAAAACTCACCGGGAAATTGACAATATGCTGGATTTTGCCATGACGGATTGGAGACCTCCCGTCCATCAAGTGGTAGCTACACAGGATAAAGGGGTTGAAGAATTGTTATCCGCCATAAAAGACCACCTTGCCTACCTGGATGAATCCGGAGAAATGTTGAACCGGAGAATCAAAAGCAGTGAAATTGAAATACTCGAGCTCATTAAAGATCGCATGATGCAGGATCTGCTAAAAGAAGAGGAGATCCAGGCGGATATCAAGCAATACTCTAAGCACGTAGCCCAACGAAGAATGGATCCTTACGGAGCCAGTGATGAAGTGTTGAAGAAAACCATTAAAAAGGAGGCTGAAAAGTATGAAAACCACTAAATTAGATCATATCGGCATTGCGGTGAAAGATTTAGAAAAATCCTTGGCATTTTATGAAGATGTTTTGGGCATTAAATGTGCAGGTAAAGAAACCGTGGAAGAACAAAAGGTACGGGTGGCATTTCTCCCCATCGGAGATACGGAAGTAGAACTTTTGGAATCCACAGATCCCGAGGGACCCATCGCGAAATTTATTGATAAAAAAGGAGAAGGCATTCAACATATGGCTTACCGGGTGGACAACATTGAAAAAGCCATTGCTTCCATGAAAGAAAAAGGGATTCGAATGATTGATGAAAAACCCCGTTATGGAGCCGGGGGAGCAAAGATTGCTTTTTGCCATCCCAAAGATACCAATGGAGTATTAATCGAACTGAGCGAAAGAGAAAAATAAGCCCACGCAGCACATAAGAACATGGTATTGGTAGCAGGTAATAAAAAAAACCGGTCTTTTAAGCAGAATATAGTGAAAAAGGGTTTTTGAAGATCAGAACTATGTTATAATGTGTAGGTGTAAAATCATATTTCAGCTATCAGATAGAGAACATTATTTATTTAGGAGGTTATGGTAAATGGCCACAGAGAGACTAGAGGATTTACGCGGGCGCAAAGAGAAAATTCGCGCCGGTGGTGGAGAAAAAAGAATCCAAAAGCAACATGAAAAAGGAAAGCTGACCGCAAGAGAAAGAGTCAACTTACTATTTGACGAAGGCAGCTTCGTTGAAATCGATGCCCATATGAAACACCGGTGTGTAAACTTCGGAATGGAAAAAGTCGATGCTCCCGGTGAAGGGGTAGTAACAGGATATGGAAAAGTTCATGGAAAACTGGTTTATGCATACGCCCAAGATTTCACCGTAGTTGGAGGATCCTTAGGAGAAATGCACGCAAAGAAAATTGTGAAAGTACAGGAATTGTCCTTAAAAATGGGGGCCCCGATTGTAGGCCTCAATGATTCCGGTGGAGCAAGAATCCAAGAGGCTGTAGATGCCTTGTCGGGATATGGACAAATATTCTACAATAACACCATCGCTTCCGGTGTGGTTCCACAAATCTCAGCAATTATGGGACCTTGCGCAGGGGGCGCGGTATATTCTCCGGCCCTTACGGATTTCATCTTTATGGTGGATAAGACCAGCCAAATGTTTATTACCGGGCCGGAAGTGGTAAAGTCCGTAACCGGTGAAGAGGTTACTTCCGAAGAACTGGGAGGGGCAACCACCCATAATACCAAAAGTGGCGTGGCTCATGTAAAAGCGTCCAATGATCAAGAATGTTTACAGGGAATTCGAAGACTTCTTAGCTTCCTGCCTTCAAACAATATGGAAGGGGCCCCGCAAATTGCGGTACAGGATGACTTAAATCGCATGCTGCCGGAAATGGAAGGATTTGTTCCGGAGAATGCCAACAAGCCCTATGACATGAAAGATGTGATTAAGTCCATTGCCGATGAAGGGGATTTCTATGAAATTCAACCCACCTATGCCATGAACATGATTACCGGATTTATTCGAATCAACGGCTCCACCATTGGAGTGATTGCCAATCAACCGAAAGTACTGGCAGGATGTTTGGATATTAACGCCTCGGATAAAGCGGGACGATTCATTCGAACCTGTGACTGTTTTAATATTCCCGTACTGAATTTAGTGGATGTACCAGGATTTTTACCGGGAAAAGGACAGGAACACGGTGGAATTATTCGTCATGGAGCCAAGATGCTTTATGCCTATAGTGAAGCAACGGTACCGAAGGTAAGTCTTATCGTACGTAAATCCTATGGAGGGGCATATTTAGCCATGTGCTCAAAGGACTTAGGTGCAGATATGGTTCTTGCATGGCCCTCAGCGGAAATCGCTGTTATGGGACCCCAGGGAGCCGCAAACATTATTTTCAGAAAAGAAATCAAAGAGTCCGATGATCCTCAAAAAACTCGGGAAGAGAAGATTGATGAGTACTCCAAAGAGTTTGCCACACCCTATAAAGCGGCGGAAAGAGGCTTTGTGGATGATGTTATTGAGCCTGCAGCCACCCGAGCGCGACTCATTGATGCCTTTGATATGTTAGCAAGCAAGCGAGAAACAAGACCAGCGAAAAAGCACGGAAACTTCCCGGTTTAAGTTTCAGGAGGTTATGAATTTAACAAAGAGGTGATTAAATGGATATTAATAAAGCTTTGCTAACGGGAGAATCGCTACTGGATAGGCTAAGAGATCCCAGTGTGGATATGTCTTTTGGTGATAAACTTGCAGCCAGTCTTCAAGTTACGGTTTTAGGCGTTTTTATTGTGTTGATTGCTTTGGTATTACTGTATTTTGCCATTAACCTTATGGAAAAATTACTGCGCGAGCCCAAAAAATCAGCAACCAACATCGCCGAGGATAAAGCTGCGAAAGCGGCCGCTACAGAACCCCAAGAAGAAGAGGAAAACCTACAAGGGGCGGATGAGCAGAACCAGCAAGAGTTGATAGCCGTCATTACCGCAGCGATTGCTGCAAGTATGGAAACCTCAACCCATAATATTATTGTGAGAAATATTGTACGAAACACCGATACGACACCGGCATGGGGTAAGGCCGGAAGAGTGGAACAGATCAACCAAATGCACCGAATGTAGGGTTGTGATGCAAGGAATCATGGATCAAACTTCGAAAGATCACTATAATGAAATAATTGAAGGAGGAACATTAATATGAAAAAATTTAATATCACAGTAAATGGTGTGAGCTATGAAGTGGATGTAGAGGAAGTCGGACAAGGGGGTGCTCCACAAGCGGTTACACAAGCAGCACCTCAAGCAGCACCTCAACCGGTAGCCAAGCCCGCAGCTCCTAAACAAGCGGCTCCGAAAAAGGAAGAAGCCCCCGCAGCACCGGCTGGATCAGAAATCATTGAAGCTCCAATGCCTGGTAACATATGGAAAGTATTAGTGAAAGCAGGAGACCAAGTTGAAGAGGGACAAGCCCTGGTAATTCTGGAAGCCATGAAAATGGAAAATGAAATCGGTGCTCCCGCAGCGGGAACCGTTGCAAAAGTTCATGTGGAGGAAGGTGCATCTGTAGATAGTGGAGATGTATTGGTATCTTTAAATTAAGTAACAGAAACTGATTGAAAGGAGATGCACACATGGTTGATGTTTTTATAGATTTTTTAGGGAGCACAGGGTTTATGAACTTAACAATTCAGCATGTCATTATGTTGGTCATAGCCTGTTTTCTACTGTTCCTGGCAATCGGAAAAGGATTTGAACCATTGCTACTGGTTCCCATTGCCTTTGGAATGTTACTTACCAATTTACCCCTTTCCGGAGTCATGCAACCGATGACCGTAATGTTTGAAATTCTTACGCCCGGTGGCGGAGCGGAAGGTGTCATTGAGACAGGAATGGAAATAGAGAGAGTCGTGCAAAATCCCGGTGGATTGTTACGACATTTTTATACGGGAAATCAATTAGGGATCTTTCCTCCTCTTATTTTTCTAGGCGTGGGTGCCATGACCGACTTTGGACCCTTAATTGCCAATCCTAAAAGCGTGTTTTTAGGTGCCGCGGCACAGTTTGGAATATTTTTTACCTTTATTGGAGCAATCCTGATGGGTTTCACCCCCCAAGCCGCCGGTTCTATCGGCATTATTGGTGGCGCCGATGGTCCAACCGCCATTTTGGTAGCCTCGCAACTAGCGCCCCATTTACTGGGTCCTATTGCGGTGGCCGCGTATTCTTATATGGCCCTTGTACCGATTATACAACCGCCGATCATGATGGCCCTGACCAACAGTGAAGAGCGGAAAATCAAAATGGAACAATTACGTCCGGTTTCCAAGAAAGAAAAAATCATTTTCCCCATATTGGTAGCAATTATTGTGAGCTTACTGTTACCGCCGGCAACCCCACTGATCGGGCTGTTAATGTTCGGGAATCTGTTAAAAGAATGTACCGTAACCGATCGTTTATCACAAACGGCGCAAAATGAATTAATCAACATCGTGACCATTCTACTGGGAATCAGTGTTGGTGCTTCCGCAAATGCGGAACAGTTTTTAGAATTTGAAACCATTCAAATTATTGTATTGGGCGTTGTTGCCTTTGGTGTGGGAACTGCTTCCGGTGTGATTATTGCGAAACTCATGAACAAAATTTCGAAAAAAGCCATCAATCCATTGATCGGTGCAGCGGGAGTATCCGCAGTACCCATGGCTGCCCGGGTAGTACAAACCGTAGGACAAAAAGAAAATCCAAGCAACTTCCTATTGATGCATGCCATGGGACCTAACGTGTCCGGGGTTATCGGCTCTGCCGTAGCCGCAGGAGTCATGCTATCCTTGTTCGGAGGCTAGGACAGAAGGACAGAGGGACGGAGTAATTGTCCGCCCTCTTACGAATCCCTTTGATAAAGGGATTCGGATTGTGGCCATGCAAGGGATCAAAGCCGGCATGGAAAACCTATGGACAGGAAAAACATAGAACGAAGAGCGTAGAACATAGAACGAAGAGTATAGAACGAAGAGTATAGAACGAAGAACGAAGAGCGGAGGAAAGACAGAGGGCAAAGGGACGGAGGAAGAGGACCGGGGGACGGAGTAACTGTCCTCCGCCTTGTATCGGAGGACAATTACTCCGTCCCTCTGTCCTTTTTTTGTCCTCTGCCTGCCTTTGGCGGACAATTACTCCGTCCCTCTGTCTTCCCCCTTGATAAAGGAGTGGATTTTAATGAAAGAAAAAATTCTGGAATACTTATTTACTCACCAAGAGGAATTTACCTCGGGGGAGGTTTTGCGGAAAAAATTCAATGTATCCCGAACCGCCATATGGAAACACATTAAAACCTTAAAAGAGGAAGGCTATCAGATCACATCCATATCCAACAAAGGGTATCAGTTACAGATTGAAGAAGACCAACTCGTATCCTATGAGCTGGAAAAAATCCTGGGAAAAGAAATTGAAGTTTTTCAATCCATTGACTCCACCAATAATTATCTGAAACGAGGGATGCAGGACTTCCCGGACAAAAAGATGGTTCTCAGTGAGGAACAAAAACAAGGCAGAGGACGATTAGGGCGGGATTGGTATTCCCCTAAGGGGGCCGGTCTATTTTTCTCCATGCTCCTTAAGCCGAAAATCAGTATGCAGGAAAGCTTTAAAATCACCGGCATTGCCGCCGCTGCCGTAGCGGAAGCCATCGAGGAAGTAACCGGCCTTCCGGCGAAAATCAAATGGCCCAACGATATCACGGTCAATGGCAAGAAAGTCTGCGGGATCCTGACGGAGGTTTCCGGAGAGATGGATAAAATCAACTACCTTATTGTGGGCATTGGGATCAATGTCAATACGCCCGATTTTTCAGCGGATTTGAAAGCCATGGCTACGTCCTTATACTTAGAAAAAAAAGAAAAAATCTCAAGAAAAGACCTGTTTGTAACCCTGGCAAAGAAATTCTTCTATTTCTATGATGACTTTACGGAAAGAAAAAACTTGCAGGAAGTGCATGGGATCTTAGAAGGCCGATCCGCTATCCTCGGCAAAGAGATTTTCGTCATCCGAGGGGAAGAAAAAAAACAGGGAATGGCCATGGCCATAAGCGAAGATGGATTTTTGAAAGTTCGCTACGATTCCGGGGAAGAGGAAGTCTTAAGCTCGGGGGAAGTATCCGTGCGGGGGCTGGAAGGATATTTGTAAACTCCAAGGACAAAGCCTAAAGTTTTTATTGAATAATTTACGCTAAACTGTTACAATTAATACGGTGAAAATAGCCGGCATATCCAGCTGGACTATGGTGTTCACTGAAGAGAATAAAAAATCGACCGGCATCTTACTATAAGAGCTGGAGCGGAGGTGCGTGAAAATGTCAGAGAAAGCAATGTCACGAGATTCGAAACTTCACAGTATGGGAGGTTTCACCAGAAAGCAGGCACTCGGTACAAAGGGCCTTACACTAGCAGGAATGTTGGGGGCACTATCCATTGTACTCGGGATGACCCCGATCGGGTTTATTCCACTGCCAACGGGAATCCAGGCAACAACCATGCATATTCCCACTATTATGGCCGCAATTTTAGGCGGACCAATTACAGGAGTCTTGGTGGGACTGATTTTCGGAGCAAGCAGTTTTTTAAGAGCCACCACCCCATTCTTTGCAAATCCCATTATTGCGATCTTGCCGAGATTACTGATCGGTGTGGTAAGTTATTACAGTTACGTGGCCTTAAAAGTAACCTTAATTGAGAAATTCAAAATGAATTCGGCAAAAGGAAAGAGTATCGCCATCGTAGGGGCATCGGTTCTGGGAACCGCCACAAATACCATCGGTGTTTTAAGTTTGATTTATGCCTTTGGATATCTACCATTATCCGTGGTACTAACCGTGGCTGCAACCAATGGAACGGCAGAAATGATTGCTTCAGGAGTCATTGTACTTGCGGTACTAAAATCCTTAGAAAAAAGTCGACTGTTTAATTAATAATAAGCATGATATTAAAAGAAACCAAAGGATCCATCATATCCTAAATAGATTTTAAAGACAGAGTAAGAAGGTGAACCGATGTTATTAGTCATTGATGTAGGAAACACCAATGTGGTTCTGGGAGTGTATCGAGGCAAAGAACTGGTAGACTTTTGGCGCATTGGAACCGATAAAGAAAAAACTTCAGACGAATACAGTGTATTGATTGATCAGCTGTTCAGCTACAAAGGACTGGATCGGCGAAAAATTAAGGATGTCATCATATCATCGGTTGTTCCGGATATTATGCACTCCTTAGAAAATACCGTCATCAAGCTTTTTGGAATCAATCCCTTAGTAGTGGGACCCGGGGTGAAAACCGGCATGAATGTCAAGTATGATAACCCGAGACAGGTAGGGGCCGACCGGATCGTCAATGCGGTGGCAGCCTATGAGAAGTACAACGGTCCATTAATTGTGATTGACTTTGGTACCGCCACCACCTTTTGTGCCATATCTTCCAAAGGAGAATACCTAGGAGGCACCATCGCTCCCGGTATCAAAATTTCCAGTGAAGCCTTATTTCAACGGGCTTCCAAACTTCCCCGGGTGGAACTGATCAAACCGGGAAAAACAATTTGTAAAAACA
>SLKF01000068.1 GCA_007134725.1 Clostridiales bacterium
GGAATTATCACGAATCAACCCCTGTTGGCTAAAGACATTTTAGGAAGAAATGTGGAGGAAGAACCGGAGGATGATTAATTCCTGAGAGGATGATCAATTCCAGAAAACAGCAAAAGAAAACCCCCTGATAAATCAGGGGGTTTTCTTTTGCTGTATACAGTTTTAAAGCACTGAGTGCAGCACTTTATTATTATAGGTCAAAGCGATCTGCATTCATTACTTTATTCCAGGCCTTCACAAAGTCCTGAACAAACTTTTCTTTTCCGTCTTCGCTTCCGTATACCTCTGCAATGGCACGAAGCTCGGAGTTGTGTCCAAATATTAAATCTACCCGTGTAGCGGTCCATTTCACTTCCTCGGATTTTCGGTCTATTCCTTCAAATACTTCCCGGTCTTCGGATTTCGGTTTCCACTTGGTTTCCAGATCCAGAAGATTTACAAAGAAGTCGTTGGTAAGGGTTCCAGGTTTTTTGGTAAAGACTCCATATTTCTCGCCATTAAAATTCGCATCCAAGGTCCGCATGCCGCCAAGAAGCACGGTCATTTCCGGAGCAGTTAGCCCAAGCAGTTGGGCTTTATCGATAAGCATCTCTTCCGCTTTTACCGCATATTTATCCTTCATATAGTTTCTGAATCCGTCGGCTTTGGGTTCCAACACATCAAAGGAATCCCCATCGGTCTGTTCTTCCCTAGCGTCGGTTCTTCCCGGTGAGAAGGGCACTTTCACTTCAACTCCCGCATCCTTTGCGGCTTTTTCAACCCCGGCGTTTCCACCAAGAACTATCATGTCCGCCAAGGTAACTTTCTTGTTCCCTGATTGTTTTTCGTTAAAGGCCTTCATGATTCTTTCCAGCTTATTCAGTACTTTTTGCAGTTGATCCGGTTGATTCACTTCCCAACTCTTTTGAGGGGCAAGACGGATACGGGCACCATTGGCTCCCCCGCGATAGTCGGATCCTCTAAAGTTTGAAGCGGAAGACCAGGCAGTATATACTAGTTCCTGGACGGTCAATCCGGAATCCAGAATTGCTTCTTTAAGTTCTTTACTATCTTCCTCATCAATCAACAGGAAATCCACCTTTGGTACGGGATCCTGCCAGATAAACTCTTCCTTGGGAACTTCCGATCCGATGTAACGGCTTACGGGTCCCATATCTCGATGGGTCAATTTAAACCAGGCCTTTGCAAAGGCATCCGCCAACTCATCAGGATTTTCCAGAAAATGCTTTGCAATAGGTTTGTAAATCGGATCCATTCGAAGGGCCATGTCCGCCGTGGTCATCATGGGAGCCCATCGCTTATGGGGATTATGGGCATCGGGAACTTCCGTCTGAGCTTTCGGCTCTACAGGATGCCACTGCCATGCCCCGGCAGGACTTTTGGATAGATCCCAATCATACTTGAATAAGGTTTCCAGGTACGTGTTGTCCCACTGTATCGGAGTTTTTGTCCAGGCGCCTTCAATCCCGCTGCTGATGGTGTCTTCCCCCGATCCGGTTCCCATGCTGTTTTTCCAGCCGAGACCCTGCTCTTCTATTTCCGCCGCTTCCGGTTCCGGTCCTAACTGGCCCGCATCTCCCGCACCATGACATTTACCAAAGGTATGACCGCCTGCAATTAAGGCGACGGTTTCATAGTCATCCATGGCCATCCGTGCAAAGGTATCCCGAATGTCCTTGGCGGAGCCTATCGCTGTGGGCTGTCCATTAGGTCCTTCAGGGTTTACATAAATAAGACCCATCTGTACTGCTGCTAGAGGATTTTCAAGGTCACGGTCGCCGGAGTACCGCTCATCTCCAAGCCACTCTTCTTCCGATCCCCAGTAAGTATCCTCTTCCGGCTCCCAAATATCTTCTCGGCCACCGGCAAATCCTATGGTTTTAAAGCCCATGGATTCCAGAGAACAATTTCCCGTAAGAATCATGAGATCCGCCCAGGATAGCTTGTTTCCGTATTTCTGCTTAATTGGCCATAGGAGTCTTCTTGCTTTATCCAGATTTACGTTATCCGGCCAGCTGTTAAGAGGGGCAAATCGTTGATTTCCCGTGTTTCCTCCACCCCGGCCATCCTGCATTCGATAAGTTCCCGCACTATGCCATGCCATACGAATCATTAAGGGTCCATAGTGACCATAGTCTGCAGGCCACCAGTCTTTCGAGTCTGTCAGTAAATGAACGATATCTTTTTTAACTGCATCCAAATCCAACTTTTTAAATTCCTCTGCATAATTAAAGTCTTCCCCCAAAGGGTTTCGTGATACAGGGTTCTGGTGAAGAATTTTAAGGTTCAACTGATTTGGCCACCAGTCTTTATTCTCTGTACCTCTTCCTGCTTTTACATTTCCTGTAGCTCCCGTTACGGGACATTTCCCATGTTCACCCATTTAAAAGCCTCCTTTTCCGATTTGGTTAATCCTTGATCTTTTCGATGGAATTATTTTCATACATCACTTTTATACCCCATTTTATACAGTGCATAACAAAATTTCCGATAATTCAATTTATATTTTCTTCCTTTTTGAACCGGAAAGGCTTTCCCCCACTTATCAACTTGGACAAGTCCCTTCCCAGACAATTTTTCGATAACTTTCCTGATCCGTATCCCCCTCCGTGGAAATACAAAGGATTCTTGATTCATTGTCTAACTGCAGCTGCTCTTTGACATTTCTTAAGTCCCGATGTTTCATTACCGCCGCCACAAATCCAAGGGTTACAGCGCCACTCTCACCGGAGATGATTTTTTCATCCCCACCGATGGGATTACCAAGGATCCGCATCCCGTTGGCCGCAATAGGGTCCGGAAGGGATACGAAATTATCCGCAGTGTTTTTTAAAATATCCCAACCAATGGTAGACACTTCTCCACAGGCAAGCCCTGCCATGATCGTATCCAAATCTCCGGTTACCCGGTGTAGGGAACCGTCATTCGCCGTTACGGTTTTAAAAACACAATCCGCTTTGTCCGGCTCCACAATGGTAATAATCGGTTGATCTTTTCCCTTATAATAATCCGCAAAGAAAGCGGTTAAAGCCCCGGCCATGGCCCCCACCCCCGCTTGAAGAAAAATATGGCTAAGGGCTTCCCCCTTTAGCTGTTCCACAATCTCCAGTCCCAGCGTAGTATATCCTTCCATAATCCAGCCGGGAATCTGTTCATAACCTTCCCAAGCGGTATCCTGAAGAAGCACCCAACCATTTTTTTTAGCTTGAGCATTTGCCAACCGCACCGTATCGTCATAGTTCATTTCTGTAATACAAGCCTCAGCCCCCAGGGCCTGTATGTTCCTTAAGCGCTCCAATGCACTTCCCTTGGGAAGATAGACCACACTTTTATACCCAAGCTCCTTTGCAGCCCAGGCAATGCCTCTCCCATGATTTCCGTCGGTGGCAGTGACAAAAGTAATATCTCCAATCTGCTCTTTGACACTTTTGCTTTGTAATTTCCGGAAGGATAATTCTTCGATGTCCACTGCCAATTTATTAGCAATATATCTTCCGATACAATAAGTACCTCCCAAGGCTTTAAAGGCATTCAAACCAAATCGGTAACTCTCATCTTTTATATAAATACTATTCACCCCTAAGTACTTCGATAGTTGTGAAAGCTCTATGAGCGGTGTTACAGAGTAATCCGGAAAACTCTCATGAAAGGCCCTTGCTTTTTTTGCATTTTCCACCCCAAAGGGATTTGAAGAAGTGCTTTTTAGTCGAGCATTCCTGTTATGGAGAACTTTAATATTCTTGATCATAAACTCCCTCCTTACTTCTTTCTTTTTTTCATTTTTCCAATGATCATTGCATCCAATTTTCTGTTCACTATAGTTTTATCCGTGGATGCCATACTGGCAGTTGGTGGGATAAAACCATCCGGGTATTGAAAAACACCCAGGAAAGAGATCCTATTCCCCCTCGGATGCTATTTTAAAACTTTGATGAAATTTCCAAAGCGGTATCTACCACCTTATCAATAAAAACCTTCTCATTTTCTATTCGAAAAGTTGGCACTGAAATACTAATGGCGGCGATACAGTGTCGCATTTCATCAAATATCGGTGCACCAAAACACGTGAGCCCTTCCTCCACTTCTTCCCGGTCAATGGCAAATCCATTCTCCCTGACGGTTTTTAAGGATTCCCCAATCAAATTTCGGTCCGTAAGGGTCCGATTGTTATAAGCTCTTAAGGGTTCCTTGGAATTCATCAACTGGTCATAACAACCATTGCTGTTAAAGGCTAATAAACATTTCCCTACGGAGGTGGCATGAAGCTGTCGTTTATCTCCTATATTCGGAACCGCGGAAAACTTTCTTTCCGGATTGGCTTTTAACACCGTCACCGCATAAATTCCTTGGGCAATGGAAACATTTACACTTTCATTTATTTCCTGAGCCAGTAATTGGATCACCCTTTGTGCCTGTTTTTCCAGTTGACTTACGGTTTCGGTTTTGCTTCCGATTAAGTAGGGTTTGATGGTCAGGTAGTATTTCTTTGTTTCCTGTTCCCGATAAAGATAGCCCGCCTCTTCTAAGGTTATTACCAATCGGTGGGCTGTACTGCTTGGAAAAAGTAGTTTTTCACCAATTTCAGCGATGCTCCAGGCCGGCTTTTCTGTGAAAAGTTCCAAGATGTTCAGGGCTTTTGTCACCGATTGGATGCTTCCTTTGCTCATTTATTTTTCCCCCTTTGAAAAAAGCCGGAGAATAATCTCCGGCTTTTAATTACACTCTTACTTATATCAGAGGCTTTAGTTTCGCTGTGAAGTGTCTTAAGATCGGAGGTTCCCAGGTTATGCTATAACCCTTCAGACTGTCCGCCTTTTGTTGAATGGCAATTAAGGCTTCTACAATCACATCTAAATGGGATTGAGTATACACTCTTCTTGGCACTGCCAGTCGGGTAAACTCGAACTCCGACTCAATCTGCTCTCCCGTATCCGGGTTGTTCCCCATCATATAGGAACCAATATCACAAGATCGAATACCGGCTTCTATATACAGTTCTAATGCCAAGGTTTGTGCAGGGAACTGATGATAAGGAATATGGGGAAGCATTTTTTTCGCATCAAGGAAGAGGGCATGTCCACCGGCTGGGGATTGATGAGCAATTCCTGCTTCCTGCAGTTTACCCGCAAGATATTCAATTTGTCCCACTCGATATTGAAGATAATCATAATCCGTGCCTTCCTGTAATCCGATGGCCATGGCTTCTAAGTCCCGACCCGCCAGTCCACCGTAAGAAATAAATCCTTCTAAGGGTATGGTTCTCGCCTTTACGGTTTCAAAAAGATCATTTCGATCTTTAATTCCGATTAAGCCTCCCATATTGATGATCGCATCTTTTTTCGCACTCATGGTAAAAATTTCTGCGTAGCTAAACATTTCTCTTGCGATATCTTTAATGGATTTTTCTTGATATCCTTCTTCTCTTTGTTTAATAAAATAGGCATTTTCTGCGTAACGGGCAGCATCAATGCATACGGGAATATCATACTTTTTCGCTATTTCACTGGTTTCCCGCATATTTGCCATGGAAACCGGCTGGCCTCCTGCACTGTTGTTGGTAACCGTAATAATAATCAAACCAACGGTGTCCGCACCGTGCTCTTCAATTAAAGAGACCAGTCGTTCGTTATCCATATTTCCCTTAAAGGGATGATAGGCTTCGGTGTCTCTGGCTTCTTTAATGACACAATCAATCGCTCTTGCTCCGGCTATTTCCACATGAGCTCGGGTAGTATCAAAGTGCATATTGGAAATCGCGACTTTCCCTTCTTGTAAATACATGGGCATAACCACTTTTTCTGCCGCCCGACCCTGATGTACCGGTTGAAAAAACTGATATCCGAAGATGTCTTCAGCGGATTTCATCAACTGTTTGTAGCTTCTGGATCCGGAGTAGGCTTCATCTCCGATCATCATTCCGCTCCACTGCTGATCACTCATAGCACCGGTACCACTATCGGTTAAAAGGTCGATATAAACATCATCGGAGTTAAGAGCAAACACATTGTAATTTGCCTCTTTGATTTTTTCAATACGTTCTTCCCGGCTGAGGATCTTGATCGGTTCCACCATTTTGATTTTAAAAGGTTCAGCGTAGTACTTTGTCATATTGATCTCTCCTATCATCATATATTTTTCATATTGGGTCCTGTTTCTTTCATTCCCACAATACGGGAATCATTCCCACATTGTGAACATATTAAAACAGAACTTCTTGTTTCTCAATTCTGTACTTCTATTTTATATGATATTGATGAATTTTACAAGGCAAAACCAACTAAAAGAGTTCAGGGATTTCCCCGATACCTTTAGTTGATTTTGCCCACTCTTTATCAAATTCCCAGTTCTTTCTTCCCTTTCAACAAGCATACCGGATGATCATGAATTCTTAAATCCCGGCGAAACCAAATGGCATTCATATATTCACTTCTTTAAAGATCCCTACAAATCAATTTCAAATAATATTGGCGTGTGGTCTTGTCTTGGACCTGAATCAATCATTTCAGATTTAATAACCCTATCGGCAATACGATCACTAACCAGCCAATAGTCAATTCTCCATCCTGAATTATTGATTTTACTTGTCTTTGCACGCTGAGCCCACCAGGTATAAACACCTGTTATATCACCGTGAATATTGCGAAAGGTATCTGTAAATCCTTTTGCTAAAAGATTTGTGAAGCCTTGACGCTCCTCTTCTGTAAAGCCGGCTGAATTACGGTTGTTATTAGGATGAGCCAAATCAATTTCTTTATGGGCTACGTTAAAATCACCCGTTGCAATAACATACTTCTTTTTATCCAGATTTGCTAAATACTCTGCATAATTTTTGTCCCAAATCTGACGTTCTTTTAAACGATTCAAGCCATCCCCTGCATTAGGTGTATAAACTTGTGTTAAGTAGAATTCTTCAAACTCTAATGTGATGATTCGACCCTCAGAGTCCATGGTACCTGGTGCACCAAGTACCGGATAGGTAACGGATGGTTCCAAATCCTTCTTATATAAAAACATGGTACCTGCATAACCCTTGCGGGCTGGCTCCACTGAAGTATTCCAAACAATTTCATAATCAGCAAACTTATCCTTCAAAATTTCTAAATGCTTTTTAGTAGGACCCTTGTTAGGTAACTTTGTTTCCTGTAAGGCAATCACTTCCGGACTATATTCTATAATCCTGTTTAATACATCTCTAGATAATAAAGCACGTGCTGAATCACTTGTTAATGCTGCATTTAATGAATCAATATTCCATGAAATAAACTTCATTGTTTTTCCTCCTTTATATACCACCAACTAAATTTTTCACATCTGTATCCTAAAGTAATCATAACTTTACGGTACAATTTTACCACGTTTATACATCAATGCCACACACTCAACGTGAGCGCTGTGGGGAAATAAGTCCACCGGCTGCACTTCTATGGTCTTGTAGCCATTTTCCTCTAGATAGGCTAAATCTCTTGCCAGGGTGGAGGGATTACAGGAAACATATACAATTCGCTTCGGATCCATTTTCACCATGGTCTCTAAAACTTTTTCTTCACAGCCTTTTCTCGGGGGATCCACAACCACTACATCTGCAGTAATGCCTTTTTCATAAAGTTTCGGCACTTCTTTTTCTGCGGCTCCCAGGATAAACTCCGTATTGGTAAGATTATTCAGCACAGCATTTTTCTTTGCATCTTCAATGGCTTCGGGAACGATTTCAATCCCGTAAACTTTTTTGGCTTTTTGGGCTAAAAATAAGGAGATACTCCCTATTCCGCAGTATAAATCAAATACGGTCTCCTCACCGGTAAGATCCGCATACTCTAACGCTTTTTCATACAGGACCTTGGTTTGTATGGGGTTCACCTGGAAGAAGGATCTCGGAGAAATATAAAAGGATAAATCCTTGATTTGATCCACGATAAAACCTTCTCCGTATAAGGTGGTGCTCTTATCTCCAAAAA
>SLKF01000169.1 GCA_007134725.1 Clostridiales bacterium
TGGCTAGCCAATACTTATATTCCGGCTAAGGGAGAAAAAATGGGAGGTGCTCAATAATGGATATTAATCCGATGACGATTCTGATTGCTTCAATCTTTACCAATAACATGATTTTAGCCAATTTCTTAGGGATGTGTTCCTTTATTGCAGTATCCAAGGAGATTAAAACTTCCTTAGGTCTTGGTCAGGCGGTAACTTTTGTTTTAACCGGAACCTCCATCATCAATTACTTAATCTATACTTATTTGTTAGAGCCCTTTGGTCTGGAGTATCTACGATTTATCGTATTCATCATCACTATAGCCGCCTTTGTACAATTGGTGGAAATGATCATCGAGCGATATGTTCCCACACTGTATTACTCCCTTGGGATCTTCCTTCCATTGATCACGGTAAACTGTGCTATCCTTGGGGTTTCTTTGTTTATGGTTATACGGGAGTATACTTTACTGCAATCCTTAGCCTTCGGTATCGGTTCCGGTCTTGGTTGGACCTTAGCCATCGTGGCTTTGGCTGCTATTCGTCAAAAGATCAAAAATGCACCAGTTCCTAAGGGATTACAAGGAGCCGGCGTAACCTTAATTATCACAGGACTGATGGCCTTAGCTTTTATCGGCCTTTCCGGTGTCGTCACAATACAATAAGGGAGGTGACCAAATGACGACGATTTTTACCACAATACTGATTATCACAGGAATTACCACCACCTTAGCCATATTGATCACCTTTGCCAACGCCTTTATCGCCGATTATGGAGAAAAGAAAATACTCATTAATAACGATAAGGAATTCATCGTAGAAGGGGGCAAGAGTATTCTAGGGGCCCTGGTGGATAATAAAATCTTCATTCCCTCTGCCTGCGGAGGAAAGGGAAGTTGCGGTTACTGTAAAGCAAAAGTAACCGAAGGCGGCGGTCCCATCTTAGCCACCGAGCTCTCTTATCTTACCGAGGAGGATCAGGAAAATGATGTCCGTCTTACCTGTCAGGTGAAGGTTAAAGAAGATATGAAAATCGAAATTCCCGAAGAGCTGTTTAATGTGAAACAGTTCCAGGGTAAAGTAGTATTTTCCAAGGATTTAACCGATAAGATCAAGCATCTTCGAATCAAAATTACCGACGGACAGGAAATCGAATTTAAACCGGGACAATATGTCCAACTCTTAGCCCCTCCCTATCCGGGAAATGCGGAAGAAGTTTTCAGAGCCTACTCCGTGGCCTCCTCACCCAGCCAAAAAGATCAAATTGATCTGATCATCGGTTATGTGGAGGAAGGACTGGTTACCACCTATGTCCATGAACACTTGTCTGAAGGAGATGAAATAATTTTCAACGGACCCTTTGGAGACTTTTACTTAAATGAGGACTCCCACAGTGATATGTATCTGGTGGCCATCGGTACGGGTATGGCGCCTCTTCGAAGCATACTTCATTATATGAATGAAAATAAGATCGAGCGACGGGTTCGTTACTACTTTGGTGCCCGTAAACCGGAAGATCTGTTTATGGTAGAAGAAATGGAAAAACTGGAAGAAGAAATGTACGATTATAAATTCATTCCGGTTCTCTCCCGAGCGGAAGAAGGACAGTGGGATGGTGAAACCGGAAGAGTTACGGACCTTGTGAATAAATATTTGGAGGACAAGGCGGATAGAGAATGCGAAGCTTATCTATGCGGTAGTGCTCCAATGATTGATTCAACGGAAAAAGCCTTAGTGGAAAAAGGATTAAAAGAAGACAAAGTCTTCTACGATAAATTTGATTAAATACTAATTGGTTAATCATCATTAGGCAGTAGGCAGTTAGATTCTTGATTAACACTAACAGGTAAAAAGGTTGCCCCAATGAACCGGGGCAACCTTTTTATTGCGCATTTTTTCGCTTTCCAGCTTTGGAATGGATTTCAGATTCATCACTCCGATTCATTTGTTTTCGATTTTTTCAAACAGCTTTCAAATACCGTTAAAAACTCCCGAATTTCCTCCTCGTTGATGATCAGCGGCGGCAAGAGTCTCAGCACATTCTGAGCTGCAATATTAACTAATACCCCTTGCTCCAGAAAACGGTCCTTCAGCTTTGAAGGATCTTCTTTGATCTCGATTCCCATCATCAGACCCTTGCCCCGAATCTCACCAATACTTTCAGGAAACCGTTCCTGCAAGTCTTTAAGTCCTTCCATCAACAACCGACTTTTCCCCTCCACAGTGACCAAAAATTCTTCATCAATAATCTCCAGCACTTTCCTTCCCATGGCCGCACTTAAGGGGCTGGGACCAAAGGTGGTGCCATGATCTCCCGGTAAAAAATATCCGTCGATATTTTCATGAACCAGGATCCCTCCCAAAGGATTTCCTCCTCCGATGGCCTTGGCAAAGATTACCATATCCGGTGTCAGATCGTAGTGCTGATAGGCAAAAAACTTTCCGGTTCTGCCGATGCCGGTTTGGATTTCATCGATACAAAGAATCACCTCGTACTTTTCACAAAGCTTGGAAATCCGTTTCATATCTTCCCGGGGGGTGACCTCGATACCCCCACTGCCGCTCACCAGTTCAAGAATGATCCCGACGGGTCGCTCCTTTTGAAATAGAGACTCTAGGTCCCCTAGGTCCCTTCTTGACACTTCATACACCGGGTAATCAGCTACGGGAAAATCTTTGGATACGGAAGGAATACGGGTAAGTCCCAGAGCCCCTAAGGTTCTGCCGTGAAAACTTCCCGACAGGGAAACGATGCCCCGTCGTCCCTTTTTCTTCCCGATGTTAAACAGATATTTGATCGCCGCTTCCACCCCTTCGGTACCAGAATTCGTAAAGAAAACCTTTCCCGGAAAGCTCCGTGAAACCAGGGCTTCTCCCAGGGCTATTCCCTGTTTGCAGTAAAAGAAATTAGAAATATGCAGGTGCTTTTCCAACTGCTTTTTCCCTTCCCGGACCAGTTCCGGATGACAGTGACCCAGGGCATTGACCGCAAGTCCCGAGAACATATCCAGAAACTGCTTTCCCGACTCATCATACAGGTAACAGCCCTTACCATGGCTTACGACCAAGGGCATACGGTTGTAGGTATTCAATATGGTCTTTTCTTCTCTATCGATCCATTTCTCCATTGTCTTCCTCCAGACTAAAGGCTTCTCCGATCCTTCGGATGGCCTCTTTTTCGTACCTCGCCTCCACCACCCAGCTAATGCTGATTTCCGAGGTGGTGACCATTTTTATCGGAATATGATTCTTTGCCATGGTCTGAAAAACCTTTGCGGCCACCCCGGAATGACTGCGCATTCCAAGACCCACCACAGAGATTTTGGCAATATCTTCATTAAAATCCATTTTGGTATGGGGATTGACTCCCTCCCACTGCTCAATGAGTTTTCTTCCCTTCTCCTTATCCGCTTTAGGAAGAGTGAAACTGACGTTCATTAAATCCTCATTCACCACCATTTGTGAGATCATATCCACGTTGATGTTTTCTTTTCCAAGATGGGAAAAAAGATTATATAAATGATCAATCCTGGGATCCAAATGATGAATGGTAATTTGCACATCCTCCAAACTGGAGGTGATACCGGTAATAACTGCTTCTTCCATTTTCTCCTCCTTATCTTCGATCATGGTACCGGGGCTATTGGAAAAAGTGGAGGCCACATAAACCGGGATACCGTATTTCCCCGCTAATTCCACTGCTCTGGGATGAATGACGCCTGCCCCCAGACTGGATAGCTCCATCATTTCCTGATAGCCGATACGGTTTATTTTCCTTGCCTTGGGAAGTTTTCTGGGATCTCCGGTGAAAATTCCTTCCACATCGGTATAGATCTCGCATCTTGCCTCTAGTATACAGGCCAAGGCTACGGCGGAGGTATCGGACCCTCCTCTTCCCAAGGTGGTGTAATCCCGCTGTTCATTGATTCCCTGAAACCCTGCCACCACGATAACCTCATGGTCCTCGAAGGCAGTAAGAATCTTTTGTTGATCGATCTTTTTAATTTTTGCATTTTGGTGGAGGGCCGTGGTTTCAATCCCCAGCTGATAGCCGGTATAGGATATGGCCCGGCAACCCTGATCGATTAAAGCCATGGTCAGTAGGGAAATGGAGGTTTGCTCTCCCGTAGCCAAGAGCATATCCATTTCCCTGGGTGAGGGTTTATCGGAGATCCCCCGTGCGAGGGTGATCAGATCGTTGGTGGCGGACCCCATGGCGGAAAGTACCACCAGAATTTTATATCCCTCTTCGGTTTTTTTCTTGATCTTATTTCCGATCTCTTTGATTTTCTCCAGACTTCCCACGGAGGTTCCCCCGTATTTTTGTACCAATATATTCATCAGAATTACTCCTCGGAGAGGGATCTAAGGGCGGCTACGATTTCAGTCTTACCCCTTGTTTGATCATCCAGGGTTTTAATGGCCTTCGCCGGCATTCCCGCCACCACGGTGTTCGGTGCCACGTCCTTGGTAACCACGGCTCCCGCCGCAACCACAGCTCCTTTGCCCACGCGAACCCCTTCTAGAATTACGGCATTGGCTCCTATTACCACTCCGTCTTCAATCACCACGGGATCCGCGGATGGAGGTTCAATCACCCCTGCAATCACGGCTCCCGCACCAATGTGGCAGTCTTCTCCGATGGTACCCCGACCACCGATGACCACATTCATATCCACCATGGTTCGCTTACCGATTACGGCTCCGATATTGATCATGGCTCCCATCATGATCACTGCATTCTCCCCGATGTCCACTTTCTCCCGAATCACGGCTCCCGGCTCAATTCGAGCTTTCTGGGAAGGATAGTCCAGAAGGGGGACTCCCGAGAAGCACCGATCACTTTCCACCCGGTATCGTACAATACGGGACTTTTCTTTTTCTAAAAAAATCCGTACTTCTTTCCAGTCTCCGAACAGTACCCCGGAGTTTCCTTCGAAGTAAGGCTCGATATTATACTCCACCACCTTAATATTTTCCAAATCCCCGGCAAGATAAACCTTGACCGGAGTTTTCTTCTCACTTGTAGCAATATAATCAATAATTTCCTGTGCCTTCATTGGTTCCATTGTAATGTCTCCTTTTTCGGTTTTTTGTTTATTCTTCTGTCTTAAAGATTTTTTCTATACAATCTATGGCTTTATCTCCAGGGTTATCTACAGATGATTCCCTTTTATCCTTCCGTTTGAGTTTGATTCAATACATCTTCCATGCCATAGAGGCCTGGGGACTGATTGACCAAAAATTTTCCCGCTTTTAGGGCCCCACGGGCAAAGACTTTTCGGTCCATGGCTTCATGGGATAGGGTGATCTGTTCCAACTCATCAATAAAGTGCACATGATGCACCCCTTTAATGTCTCCCCCTCTTATGGCGTGGACGCCGATTTCTCCGGTCTCCCGAGGACTCTCTCCCTGCCGTCCGTAAACGATTTTTCGCTTTTCCTGAAGTCCTTCTTCCACGGATTCTACCAAGGATTTTGCACTGCCCGAAGGAGCGTCCTTTTTTCTTCGGTGATGGGACTCCACAATTTCAATGTCCATGTCTTTTCCTAAGGCCCTGGCACTTTGTTTTACCAGGGAAAACAGCAAATTCATTCCCATGGAGGTGTTGGAGGCCTGCAGTACCGGGATTTTTATCGAAGCCCGGTCAATATCCTCTTGTTGCTCTTCACTAAAGCCCGTGGTGGCCATTACCAACGGGGTCCCGGTTTTCAGTGCAAAAGTTAATAGTTTTCCCAAGCTGGAAGGATGGGAAAAATCAATGATCACATCCATATTTTCATCCAAGGTGTTAACATCGGTTTTTGAATCCACTCCTTGAATTTCCGTCCAATAAGCATCTTCCCGACCCAAGGCTTCGATGTTTTTACCCATGGTTCCACTAATGCCCCAAATCAGTAATTTCATCGGTTTCCCCTCGTCTCTTCCTTGGCTTCGGTCAAGGTCAGTCCGAAGTTCTCCATCTCCCGGATCAGATCATCCTGGTCTTCTTTACTGAGAGGGGTCAGAGGCAGGCGCAGTTCATTTTTCCCCATGCCCAGTAGGGAGATTGCCGCTTTAATCGGTATCGGATTAATCTCGGCGAAAACTTGTTGAATCAACGGTAACATGTCCGTTTGTTTTTTCACCGCCGCCTTCAAGTCTTCATTTTGTACCGCTTCACATAGTTCCTGTACCTGATTGGGGATGATGTTTGCCACCACGGAAATCACGCCATGACCTCCAGAGGCACAAATTGGGAGGATTTGATCGTCATTTCCCGAATAGATTTTAAAGTCTCGGGGTACTCTTCGCTTAATTTCCAACACCTGAGCCAAGTCTCCTCCCGCTTCTTTTATCCCGACAATATTGGGGATCTTGCTCAGCTTTTCCACGGTTTCCGGTTCAATATTCACATTGGTTCTGGAAGGCACATTGTAGAGAATAATAGGCAAATCCACCTGCTTGGCAATTCCTCCGTAATACGCTTCCAATCCCTGCTGGGTGGCTTTGTTGTAATAGGGCGTGACCAGTAACAGTCCGTCGGCTCCCAGTTTTTTTGCCTGCTTACTAAAACTTACGGCTTTTTCATAATCGTTGGAGCCGGCCCCCACAATAACCGGTATTTTTCCCTGGACTTTTTCTATGGTTTTTCGAATTAAGGATTCCCGCTCCTGTCCCGACAGGGTACTGGCTTCTCCCGTCGTACCTAATACCACAATCCCTTGGGTTTTGGATTGTAGTTGAAAGTCCAATAATTTTTCAAAGCTTTCCATATCCACCTGTCCATCTTTGAATGGGGTGGCAATGGCAACTGCTGATCCTGTAAACATATTGATAACCTCCTTATTTTGTATGGTACCTAGAATTTGTATGGTGTATTGAAAATTTGTATGGTGCATTGAAAATCTGCATGATGGCATAAACATCATCCCGTCTAAGTTATTTCCGGGTTTTTAGTTTTTCCATATGGGTTAAGATTCCTACCGCATTGGTCGCGGCTCCTTTTCGAAGATTGTCCGCCACCACCCATAGGGCCAAGCCCTTAGGATCAAATAAATCTTTCCGGATTCTTCCGATAAATACTTCATCCCGATCATTGGCATCAAATACCGTAGGGTACACTAAATCTTCAGGGTTATCCATCACCACCAGTCCCCGGGATTTTCCAAAGATATCCCGTACTTCCTGTAGATCTGGAGCTTTTTCAAACTCTGCATAAATCGCCTCACTGTGACCATTTATTACCGGAACCCGTACCGTGGTTACCTGCACGGGAAGCCGGGGTTTGTTTAAAATCTTTTGGGTTTCATATACCATTTTTAATTCTTCTTTGGTATAGCCGTTATCGTAAAACACATCAATATGGGGAATGCAGTTCCCTGCAATGGTCTTTGGATAGGTACGGGGCTCCCGATCCGGGTCTGCTAACTGTTCCTGCAACTCCTGAATCCCCGCCATTCCACTTCCCGAAACCGCCTGGTAAGTAGAGACGTTAATTTTGGTTAAGCCGTAGACTTTATCTAAAGGACTCAGCGCTGCCACCATCTGTATGGTGGAGCAGTTGGGATTTGCCACGATTCCTTGATAGCCCTTCAAAATATCTCCATTGATTTCCGGAACCACTAAGGGAATCCCTTCCGTCATTCGCCACTGGGAGGAGTTGTCAATTACCGTATTCCCGGCTTTTACTGCAATAGGAGCAAAGTGTTTGGATACTTCCCCTCCGGCGGAAAACAATAAATAATCAAAATCCTCTTTCATGACCTCTTCCGTTAACCGTTCTACGGTAATTTCCCGATCCTGAAAAGGAATTTTCTCCCCTTCAGACTTTTTCGATGCAAATAAACGGAGGGAGTGAATATCCACCGATTGCTCTGTTAAAACCTGAAGAATTTTTCGTCCTACGTTGCCTGTACCACCTACAATACCAATTCTTAAACTCATTTTACAGCCTCCTTGTATTTTACTGAATTTGTTTTTAA
>SLKF01000186.1 GCA_007134725.1 Clostridiales bacterium
TCAAGCCAATTTAAATCCTCTTCCACCTGGGAAAACTTCATGGCCCAGGATAAATCTCCGGGGATCAATACGGCGTCTTCTTCCGTAATTTTTTTCAGCCAGTTTTCTTGAATTTGATTTTTATGATTGGTCCACTGATCCCCGAAAACATCCATGGGTTTGGACCCATCTTCACTTAAATGGAGATCGCCGATTGCATAAATGCTCATAATAACTCCTCTTTAATTACGATTTTTTTTGAAAAATTCCCTACTTCATATTTCATAATAAATTTAATCGTAGGCTTGGTACCGTGCCATAAACGCTTCAATTTCCTTCGACAGCTCCTTTAGACCTGCCATTTCCACTTTATCCCATAACTTATTGAATCGTTCCTGGAATTTGTCCGCTTCTTTAAGAAGTCCCGCAGACTCCAGACGATCGATATTATGGAGAATGTTTGAGACCGTACTTGAACGAATTTCAAACATTTTTTGAGCTTGACGAATTTCGTGCCGAATTTGAGACATTTCCTGGTCTAATTTAAAAGCCGCATCAGCTGAATTTTTCAACCGCAATTGGATAGGCGCAGGTATTTGACGTTTATATTTGTATTTCAAACTATGCTCGATGGTTGCCCAAAAGTTCATGGCTAAGGTACGAATTTGCAGTTCCGCTAAAATATTTTTGTGTCCGAAGGCGGTTTGTATCGGATATTCAATAATAACATGATAACTTCGATAGCCACTTTCTTTGTAGTTGGTAATATAATCCTTTACCCCTACGACTTTCAAATCTTTCCCATCCCGCTCGCTGATATAGTCCACCACGGTATAGATGTCCTCCACAAATTGACACATTATACGTACCCCTGCAATATCTTCAATCTCTTTATCGATGTTTTCAATATCCACTTCCAATCGTTTGGCTTTCTCCAAAATACTCGAAATTTTTTTAACTCTTCCCGTAACAAATTCAATCGGAGAATACTCTCCCATTTTCGTCAATTCATTGCGGATACTTTTGAATTTTACTTTTAGTTCTTCCACAGCATTTTCATAGGGAATTAAAAACCGTTCCCAATCCATTGTATTCATTTCTCCACCCCATTATGTATGATCGAAAATATACTTGATAACTACATCATTATATCATTATTCAAAAAAACTTTAAACTCTTAATCCCGTAAAGAAGACCGGAATTAGATCTCCGGCCTTATCCTTTACATAATAGATGTTTAGTCATAAACTTTTTAGTTTCTTTACGTATGATATATTGATTTTTCAGCTGAATTACTTAATGAATCTATTTTTTATTGTATCAGGAGTACTTATTGTTTGGCTACGTATTCTGCTAAGTCTAAAATCCGGTTCGAGTATCCCCATTCATTGTCGTACCATGAAATTACCTTATAGAGATTTTTCCCTACTTTTATCGTAGAAAGACTATCTACAATAGAGGAAAGTTCATTCTTTTTATAGTCAATAGATACCAATGGCTTCTCAGAAACTCCAAGAACCTTGTTCATTTTACCTTCGGAAGCTTTGATAAAAGCTTGATTGATTTCTTCAACACTGACGTCTTTCTTCAATCGAACCACTAGATCTATTACTGATCCTACCGGCACCGGAACTCTCATGGCCATACCGTCGAGTTTCCCTTCTAATGAAGGAATAACCTTTGCTACTGTTTTTGCGGCTCCTGTAGTAGTCGGGATGATGGACTCGTTAGCAGCTCTTGCTCTTCGTAAATCCTTATGGGGATTGTCTAAAATATTTTGATCATTTGTAAAAGCATGTACTGTAGTCATTAATCCTTCTTCAATTCCGAACTCATCTTCCAGTACCTTTGCAACTGGTGCTAAGCAATTTGTGGTGCAGGAAGCATTGGAAATAATCTGATGTTTATTCTTATCAAACATTTCTTCATTAACGCCCATAACCACTGTTAACACGTCGTCTCCTTTCGCCGGTGCGGAAAGAATTACTCTTTTGGCCCCCGCTTGAATATGTTTTTGTGCCAATTCTTCCGTTAAAAATACTCCGGTTGATTCAATAACAATTTCAACTCCTAATTCCTTCCAGGGAATGTCAGAAGGGTCCCGATGAGCCGTGAACTTAATTTCTTTATCACCAATAAACAATGCATTTTCTGTGGCTTTCACTTCTTCCGGAAATATTCCATAAATAGAATCGTATTGAAAAATATGACTGTGATTTTTTGGACCGCTGCCACTATTGATGGCAACTACCTCCACATCAAAGTCTTTTTCTAACGATGCCTTTAATACCGCTTTACCAATTCTTCCAAATCCATTAATTCCTATTTTCGTTTTCATGAAATCTCCTCCTAAAAATATGTTTTTTTAGAATACTTTGTAATTATAGTATACTTCATCAATCAATACCATACTAATTACATATTTTTTCTAAAATGATTATCTAATCTTTTTCTTTAGTTCATTTTTTTTAATCTTTTTGCAACTTTAAGCAGTGCCCCTCCTTTTTTTATGATATTTTGATCTTCATTAAGAGTTTTCAATAATTCTTTTAAACCTTCATACTTTTCTTCAGAGTATGGGAACCAGTTAACTTCCTTGTTGTTTTTCCCTTTATTGACCATAACCGAAGTTTCCAGAGAAAAGTTATAAAGACCTTCCGGTCCATGATATTTTCCGATCCCGCTGTTCTTCGTTCCTCCGAATGGAAGATCGGGATTGCCTACATTTTTCAGTACATCATTGATCATTACGTTTCCCGTGATCAACTCTTTTGCTATCTTTTCACCAAGCTTAGTATCCTTAGTCCAAATACTGGCATTCAGTCCGTAATCCGAATCATTGGCAAGTCGGATTCCCTCTTCCGGGGTCTGAAAGGTCATAATGGGAAGCACGGGACCGAAGGTTTCTTCCGTCATGATCTCCATATCATGGGTGGCCTCTGTTAAGATCACCGGGTGAAAAAAATTCTTTTCAATTTTTATCGGAGTCTCTAATCGGGCTCCCATTTTCACAGCGTTGTGGATTTGTTTTTGTACATGAAGGATTTGATCCGAGGTAGTCATGGCTCCGATATCATCGTTTTTTCCCGGACCGATATTTAGCTTATTTACCCGGTATTTCAGTTTTTTAATAAACTCCTCTGCAATACTCTCCTGAAGATAGAGTCGCTCCACAGAAATACATACCTGACCGGTATTTGCAAAACCACCGTACATTGCCCCTTCAACGGCTCGGTCGATATTGGCATCCTTCAATACGATCATCGGGTCCTTTCCTCCAAGTTCCAATTCCACAGGGATCAGATGCTTTGATGCCTGCTCCATGATTTTTTTTCCCGTGGATACACTGCCAGTAAAAAAGATTTTATTCGGTTTTGCCTCGATTAACGCAGAAACCACGTCTCTTCCACCTTGTACTACTTGAACTACCCCCTGAGGCAGTCCTGCTTCAATCATAATTCGTTCAATCAGTGCCCCGATGGTGGGGGTCTCGTTTGAAGCTTTGATCACTACTGTGTTTCCTGCAGCCAGGGCGGTAATAAGGGGAATCATGGATAATTGGAAAGGGAAATTCCAGGGGGAGATGATCCCGATTACTCCTAATGGCTGATAGGTGATAGAAGACTTTCCACCTTGAAAACCAAAGGGCGTATCCCGTTTTTTCGGTTTTAAAAAATTCTCGGTATTTTTTTCATAATAACGGATAAATTCCAAGGTAGGTAAAATATCACTCATCAAAGATTCTGTCAATACTTTGCCGGTGTCCTCGGAAACAATCGTGGCATACTCATCCAAATGATCCATTATGTTGTTTCGTATAGCTTTTAAATACTTGATCCGCTTGTCAATGGATATCTTTTTCCAATTTTCAAAACTTCTTCGACTGTTGATTACGGCCTTTGTGACTTCTTCAGGATGGCTTCGTTGGTACTCTTCAATGACATCTCCCGTGATCGGGTTGATGGCTTGTAATATTTCCATGGTTTTCCTCCTCTAGAATGGTCTCTATTATACCTTTACCACGAAAACCAAATCTGTAACAAAAACAGAGTAATTAACGGTATAAATACAAAAAATAGGGGTTTCCCCCTATTTTTTTATCCTAAGACCAATCAGTCTTTTATTCCTATTTAACCTCTTGGATTTTAAACGGGTTTAAAAATTCAGGGATGGTTTCCTTCGTTCCATTAATGGCTACCACAAAACTGACATTATACTTCAATTCCAAATCCATCATCTTATCAAAAAGTCTTTCCAGTTGATCCGTATCTTTTCCGGTGATTTTATACAAATTATCAATGAATATTCGTTCGATATCATAATTTGAAGCCACAACACCACTTATAAAACCTACAAATTGTTCTTCTGTTTGGATTTGATAGTCACGAACGCCGATAAAACGTATTCGATAATCTACCTGAAACATGTTGCTGTTGTCGAAGTCGATAAAAATGTTATGTCCTTTGCTGGTTTCTAAAGACTGATTAGCCAAAGCCACCATTTTTTTTGTTTTACCACTGCCCTGCTCTCCTAAGATTATTTCATTCATATGAATACCTCCTTAGTTTATAGTGTATAGCTTTCCTTATAACTATATTTCTCTTACTACTATATAGTATTCGATATTTTCTGAAATTTCTCCTGCTAAAAAACAAAAATAAAAAAATTATTTCTGTTTTTTCATTTCTCTTTCATAGGCTCTACCGCCGAGATAATGAAAAAGATCTCCCTGGGCAAGTCCTCTAGTTTCCATACTTTCTTCAATATTATCCCGGATTTTCCACCAACTTTGATTCCAGTTAACAAATAAGGAATTCTCCCTGGGAGCTCTACCTATCAGTCGTTGCACCACAATTCCAGGATCCAGATGGCGAAGAAAGACAATTACTTTTTCCTGATATTCTTCGGCGCTGCATATTTGAAATTCTTCGTTTTTATACTGTTCTCCCATTATCGTGTTATCCATAACATAAAGGGCGTGGAGTTTTACTTGTTCTACCTTTAGGGCGGAAAGCACTTTAGCATTTTCAATGACATCCCGATCATCGTCCCAGGGAAGATTTAGAATTAAATGAACACAAACTTCAAAACCATATCTCCTGATCCTCATGATCCCGTCGATAAACTCCGCCAAACCGTGGCCACGATGAATCTTGTCTAAAGTCTTATAGTTTACGGTTTGAAGCCCCAGTTCTAAAGTGATTTCAATTTGATGTTCTCTTTTGACTTCCGCTAAAAATATCAACTGTTCATCCGTAATGCAATCCGGCCTGGTGGAAATATCGATTTCTACCACATCGGAAACAATGGCACTGAGAATATATTTTTTGAACGTTTCTAAGGGCATGTAAGTATTGGTGTAATTTTGAAAATAGGCTATATATTTATTGGCATTGTAGCGTTTTTTAATCATTATTTTTCGCTCTTCCAACTGTTGTTGAATATCCACGCTGGGGGGACTGCTAAAGCCCGTCCCCACATCAGCACAGAAGGTGCACCCTCCTAAGTTATTCTGATTTCGATTGGGACAGGTTAGGGGTAAGTTGATGGAGAGTTTGTAGACTTTTTCGCCGTATTTTTCCTTTAAATATGTCGAGTATTTTCGAAAAACGCTCATTCATTACCACACTTTCTTGTTTTATATTATCATTCTTCTTCCGTCGGTAAAATTCGAACTTCCAGATCATAAGGGACCTTACGTTTAATTTTTTTTGCCATAGTATTTGCCTGATCCTCTTCTTTAGAGCTCCCTATAATTACTGTAGATATTTGCTTTTTGTTTACAAAATCCACTAAGGCCGTTACCACATCCTCCGAGCGAAGAACCGTCATGTGGGCTCCATAATTTTTCGATATTTCAAATAGATATTCCAGTGCCTCCGCCGTTTGATCGGCTCCCTTATACTGTTTTCCTAATAAGCTCCAATCATTGGGAGATACATTGACTACATATAGTTCATCATCACCGCTGGCTAACCGCGCACCCTCTTTTATTAGACGTTCACAGGTTTTTTGTCTGGTAACACATACTAGTACATCCTTTGTTGCCACGCCTTCGCCTCCTTTGCTCCACGTTGTGTTTTACTGCATATAGGATCTTCTCTTATATTTTATCATAGAAAGTCATAGAAAAGAACCGACTCTATGGCCGGCTCTGAAATTTACTTACTCTTTTTGATCGCCCTAATTGATGCGGCTTTGATATACTCTCCAATTTGTAAATTAATTGACCATTGTTTTGCATATTCCGCAGATACTTCTTTTGTATCAATTTTAATACCACTGAAACCGGCATTTTTCAAAAACACTTCCAACTCTTCAACTGAAGAGGCTCCTGTTACTCAGCCACAATATAGTTTTTCATCCTGTTTCATGGCTTCCGTGGGCTCTTTCATCAGAACAATATCTGAAATCGCAATTCTCCCACCCTTTTTTAATACTCTAAAGGCTTCATTATAAACTCTTTGTTTATATTGAGAAAGATTAATGACACAATTGGATATAATAAGGTCTGCTATGCCGTCGGCTACCGGTAGATTTTCGATTTCTCCTAATCGGAAATCCAAATTTTGAAATTCGTCTTGCTTTGATAAGTTCCTGGCTTTTGATACCATTTCCGGAGTCATATCCACACCAATTACCTGACCCTTCGGTCCTACCTTCTTGGAAGCTAAGAAACTGTCAAATCCGGCTCCACTTCCAAGATCAATCACGGTCTCTCCTTCTTTGATCTCTGCAAGTAGTTGAGGATTACCACATCCCAGCCCCATGTTTGCCCCTTCCGGACTGTTTGCGATATCCTCAGAAGAATACCCTATGCTGTTTGATACTTTTTCTACACCCTCCGTTGTACCGCCACAACAACTTTGTTCATTTTCGTTGCCCTTCCCTATTTTTCCGTAACTATCACGAACAATACTGCGCATATCTTTTTTCTTACTCTCTCCCATAAAAACGCCTCCTATATAATAATTTTATATTTAACAAAGTACTTCTTGTTTATTTTATTATTATTCATTAATGAAATGTTATCATAAATCCGAATCACAAACTACTATAACAAGGAAAAGTATTAGAGATCCGTAAAAAAAAGAACCAAGAGAAGTCTCTCGGTTCTTTTTGAGTTATATGATTTTAACCATTTTTCATTCATCTTTTTACCGAATACGATTTTCTAGTTACTATGGCAACCAGCTTTCGATAAGTTCTCGATTGTTTTCTTTCCATTCTCTAGCGATTTCCAATTCATCCATATCTTCTTGATTCTCAGATATTTCACCCATAAGGTCTCCTAATTGTTCACTATTCATATAAAAGTTTTCCAGAAATTCTGCAACTTCCGGCATATCCTCAGCTAAATCATCTCTAGCAACCGTGTGAATATTTTCAACCGCACCATAAACTCCTTCAGGATCGTCTAAGAACTTAAGATCCCACTCTGCAAATTTCCAGTGTGGTTCCCAACCTGTTACAACTACCCATTCTTCTTCTTCGATAGCTTCACTAAGGGTTGCTGCCATTACAGGGTCGGAAGACTCAATTAATGTATAGTCCAGTCCATAAGCGTCGATTGCGTTATGAGTAGCAGTCATAATTCCGGCTCCTGGTCCAATTCCAATAATTTCACCATCAAAATTATCCGCTGCATCGTTCATTTCTTCAATGCTATCAATGTCTACATAAGAGGGTACAACTAAACCGATTCGGGCACCTTCAAAGTTGTATCCAAGATCAGCTACATCGTCACCAAATTCATCCATATACTCTTGATGAGTAACCGGTAACCATGCATCGATAAATGCATCATAGTCTCCGGTGGCTAAAGAAGAAAAGATCGGTCCAACATCGGCTACAGTAGATTCAACTTCGTAACCCATCTCATCCACTAAAATCGCGTGAACCAGATTGTTCATGGCTACACCTTCCGCCCAGTTAACA
>SLKF01000020.1 GCA_007134725.1 Clostridiales bacterium
AGTTACGATTTTTGATGGACCAGCAAATCATGCAGGGGCTTGAAAATCCTAGCAGTAAACCCTCTATTCCTGAAGGGTTTATTTTTTTGCTCAAAAAACTCATAAAGGATATTGTAAAAAGGCAGTAGTAAGCATAAGAAGGCATAGGGAAGATAGCTGATCGTACTTATGCCGATGATGGATACAATAGCGATAGCATTCACATTCCAAGGGATTAAGGGTACGGTTACTACGCTGGTATCCCCAAGGGTTCTGGAGAGGTTTAGTCTAGTAAGACCTTTTTCCTCAAAGGTTTCTGGTAAAAACCTTCCGGGAATGATAATAGCCAGACTTTGATTACAGGTAACCATATTTATCGAAAAGGCCAGTAAGGAAGTTTTTCCTACCAACTGACTGGGACGTTTCACCATCTTAGAAAACCTTTGAATAAGCGGCTTTATGCCACCGGAATGCTCGAGAATTCCACTAAATCCTGTGGAAAAAAGGATGACGAAAATAACATTGATCATTGATAAAAATCCGCCACCGGAAATGACTTCATTTAATGCTATATTTTCCGGATGAAAACCATAGAACATAATAGAAAAAAGTTCCAATAATTCTACGTTTCCCCTTACTAAAATCAGGATAATCGTTGAAAGAATGCTAATAATTATGCCATATACTATTTTCACCTTCAGTAGGGCAAGCAGAGTTAACAGAAGAACCGGTATCAAATTAATAAGGCCTAAATTAAAATTACTGTGTAATAGATCTTTTATGATAGAGACTTTCTCAAAGTGTGTATTTCCCACATCATACCCTCGACCGATCAGACCGTAAAGAAGGGAAGACAGCAAGATGACCGGGCCAATGGTTTTAAGACCGGTTTTGATATTATCGATTACCAAGGTACCCGTCATGGAGGCATTCAAATTTAGACTGCTGGATATTGGAGATATGCGATCCCCAATATAAATCCCGGAAACCAAGGCGCCGCCGATAATGCCCGGAGGGATTCCCAGAGCCGTTCCGATCTCCATTAAAGGAATCCCTAAAACACTTAAGGTGCCGATGGAAGTGCCCAGTATCAGCGAGAAAATACCGGTAATAATAAAGATGGAGAGCACCAGATTG
This sequence comes from Clostridiales bacterium, assembly GCA_007134725.1. GTDB lineage: Bacteria > Bacillota > Clostridia > Peptostreptococcales > T1SED10-28 > Isachenkonia. The sequence continues at coordinate 1,117 of SLKF01000020.1, forward strand.
TAGTTTAATAAATGAGTAAATCCAAAATCCATTAAGGTTGCCATGGTACCGCTGGCCATCCACAAAGCAGATAACACTCCGATTAAGGCCATGATCATAACAATGATCTTCGCATTTTTCACCCCTAGAAAAATCATTTTTACGGACTCTCTAAGGGTAAATCCGGATTTTAGGCAAAAAAATAGGGATAGAACACTTCCAAAAAACAAACCGATCAAGGCCGTATTTAAGAAATACACCCCGAGGCCGATTAATATAAAAGTGGTCATCAATATCATGATCGTATAGTTCGGTTTTATTGTTTTCACTAATGATTAACTCCTTATAAAAGTATCGTTCTCTCTATATTAACATAATAATAAAAGTCCCATGAAATAATCTTCCGTTTTTCTGAAAGGGGCACTTGACAAAAGAACGTTTGTTCTGTATTATTAAAGAACAAACGTTCTGGAGGGATTGATGATGAAAGCAATTTTCCATATTGATGTAAACAGTGCCTATTTATCCTGGGAAGCCAAGGATCGTTTAGAAAAAGGAGAAACCTTGGATCTTCGAAAGGTACCCTCCGCGGTGGCGGGAGATCCGAAGAAACGAAACGGTATTATTCTAGCCAAGAGTATTCCTGCAAAAAAATACGGGATCAAAACCGGAGAGGCCTTGTTTGAAGCTTTTAATAAATATCCGGACTTGATTGTGGTGCCCCCGAATTACGGACTGTATATGCAGTGCAGTCATCAAATGAATGAGATCTTTAAAGAGTATTCCCCCTTGGTACAACGCTACAGCGTGGATGAGAGCTTTATCGATTACAGCAATATGGAGCATTTATTCGGAGAGCCCTTGAAAGTGGCCCATGAAATTAAAAATCGGATTAAAAATGAACTGGGATTTACGGTGTCCGTGGGGGTATCCACCAATAAGTTATTGGCAAAAATGGCCAGTGATCTGAAAAAACCCGATGCGGTCATTACCCTGTATCCCGAAGAAATTCCCGAGAAAATGTGGCCGCTGCCCGTGGGGGATCTGTTTATGGTGGGACGGCGAACACAGCCCAAGTTGGAAAACTTAAATATTCAAACCATCGGAGACTTGGCCAACACGGAGGTGGGATTATTAAAACAGGTGTTAAAATCCCATGGAGTGCAGATCTGGAATTATGCCAACGGCGTGGAAAACTCCGCTGTGGCCGGAGGGCCTCGGGAGGTCAAGGGCATCGGAAACTCCACGACCATTCCCTATGATGTCTACCGAAAAGAAGAGGCCTTTATGGTCCTTTTAAGCCTTGTGGAAACCGTAGGTATGCGCCTTCGGGCCGGCGGGTATGCAGCGGGACTTGTGAGTGTGGGGATTAAAACCAATACCTTTCTTTATTATTCTCATCAAAGAAAATTGGAACTTGCCACGGACAGCACCCAGGAACTCTACGAAATTGCAAAGGAACTTTTTCAGGAGGCCTGGGGCGGCGAGGTGGTTCGTCATTTAGGGGTCCGAGTATCGAATTTAAAAGAGGGGGGCATGCGCCAACTCACAATTTTTGAGGAATCCAAGGAATACGAGCGGCATCAAAAAATTGACCGCACCATAGATAAACTGCGTCTTCGTTATGATCCAAACTGTGTTTTTCGGGGATGCTTTGCCAATACAAAAGTAAAGCCCCTACAGGGCGGTGTCGGGGAAGAGGATTATCCGATGATGAGCAGTCTTTTGTAGTAGAACCAAAGGGATTTGCTCATCATCAATTTCACAAGTGCTTAAGTCTACTGAGCCTAATCCTTAGAGGATGAGCCCGTAGGCTTTTTTGTTTGACAAAAAAACATCTTTCTTGTATGCTTATATACATAACTATATAACCATATAACAAGAGGAAAAAATGATTCAGGGAGGTGATGCGGGTGAAAGGTTCGTTGCATGGGGACAAACCGATTTATTTGCAGATGAAAGAACGTATTGAGGATCAGATCTTACAGGGAGAATTAAAGGAAGGGGATCAAATTCCCTCCACCAATGAAATGGTTCGTTTTTACAAAGTTAACCATTTAACCGTGGCCAAGGGGATGAATCTTTTAGCCGAGGTCGGAATCATCTTTAAAAAACGGGGGGTGGGCATGTTTGTGGAGAAAGGGGCGAGAGAAAAATTGCTGGAACAACGAAAGGAAGATTTTCAGGAGCAGTACATTCTTCCCTTGCTACGGGAAGCAGCAAAAATTGGACTGAAAGAGGAAGATCTGGTAGGGATGATGGGGAAAATAAAAGAGAAACAGCAGGGGAAATCATAAAACACCGAAGGAAATCATAAAACAGCAAAAGAAATCATAAAACACCGAAGGGATAAAAGAGGAGGAATAAGGATGCAAAGGGATGAAAAAGGGAAAGAAAGTATAGAGCATGGGGAAGAAGAAAAAAGCGGGGTTATTGAACTTGAAAATCTTACCTACCGCTATGAAGTAGAGGCCGTATTACAGGGGATAACCACATCACTAAGTAGCCCGAAGATATACGGATTAATGGGGCGGAACGGAGCGGGGAAAACCACACTGCTCTCATTGATTAACGCCTACATAAAAAACGAGGAAGGGTCACTTAAGGTTTGGGGTGAAACCCCTTTTGAGAACCCCGGGGTGACAGCGAATGTCAGTTACCACGGCAAGCCGAACTTTAAAGAGGAACGCAACAAAGTAGCAGAACATCTTGCCTTTTATCAGCGGTATCGACCGAATTTTGAAATTGATTATGCGAAAGAGCTCTTAGAGGATTTTGACATACCCTTGGAAAAGACCGTAAAAAAACTTTCCCAGGGAAAGCAGTCGGCACTGAATGGTATTCTCGGTCTGGCCGCCGGCACTCCGGTGACCTTGTTGGATGAAGTTTATGTAGGTATGGACGCCCCTTCCAGGACTCGGATGTACAAGGCGATTTTAGATGCACAAATGCGCCGGCCTCGATTGATGATCCTTTCCACTCACCTGGTCTCGGAGATGGAGTATTTATTCGATCATATTCTAATTCTTAAGGATGGAAAATTAATGATTGATGCACCGGTGGATGAGGTTTTAGAAAAGGGCTATGCTGTCAGTGGTGAAAAATCCAAAGTCCAAGAATTTACAAAGGATCTTTGGGTGCTTCACCGGGAAGAATTAGGCCCGGTACAGAAAGCCGTGGTTTATGAAAAAATCATGGATGCTGACCGTCAAAGAGGTTTGGAAGAGGGGCTGGAATTTGAAGAGGCCTCCCTGCAGGATTTATTTATTCATCTAACGGAGCCCAAGGGAAAAAGTCACGGAAAGGAGGAGGCAAAATGAAGATAATAAAAGAAACTCCGGTAAAACAACCTCCCTATAAAAGAGTGGGAAAAGTGGCTTGGGATATGTTGAAACTCCAAGGTAGTGTAATTATAGGAGCCACGGGTATTATCTTTGTCCTGAATCTGATTTTCTATTATGCAAGGGGAAATTTTAGCGATGGAGGATCAAACTTTATGATTCACCTCCAGGAAAGGGCCTACATTTTTTTCCTTATTGTGGGGTTCATGATATTGGGAAAAATGGGAGCGGTTTATATGAAAGTGGGGGTGACTCGGAGGGAATTCTATTATGGAAACCTGCTGGCATCCATCCCTGTGGTCTTATCTTTGTTTGTTGTGGGGGTTTTTCTTCACGGGATCTTAAGTCTTGTACTTACCGGTTACGCTTTTGGAGAAGGTTTGGCAATCGGAAATCTTGTCAAAAGCTTCCTTAAGATACTGCAGTATTATTATATGGGCTGGTTCATCAGTTTGGTATATAAACGGTTTTCCGTGGCAAAAGGGATGGTAATATTTTTTGGTGTGGCCATTCCCGCCTTCATATTTTCCATGTTACCAGCGATGATGATAGAATCCGACGGCGCTCCGGAACTTATGGGTCTCGCTTCCCCAATACAGGGGATAATATTTACAGGGATCCTTATTTGGTTGATTTATCTAATGAATCGAAGATTTCCTTATATGATTGAGTGAAAAACGAAAAAAGAGGACCGGAGGGACAAGACAAGAAGGACAGGGGGACGGAGTAATTGTCCGCCGGTTCTTTTTTTACCTAAAATACCGTTGCTGCTCTAAAATACCGTTGACGCTTATAAGAAATAAATGATGTTTTGTTTGAAGAATTTATAAGAAAACCGTTTCTGTGCGATCTTATAAAAAGGAATAAAAAGTATACATGATCACAATAATAATCAAAAAGAAAATTAGTAAAATTTAGAAATTCATTTCCAAAATATAGAGGATTTTTAGAGCTACTCATCGAATTATATAGGAGGGCCAGCTAATGAAAATTAAGAAAATCATGTGGAGTAGTTTGGCTGTTCAAATGATCGCTCTACTTATTATATTTAGCTTATTATTAATGGGTAAGCCTATTTCGGATTTATTATCCAGGGTTTGGTATGCATCATTGCTTATCACTATTATCTCTTCATTTTTTGTTCATCGAAAGGGTAGAGACCAAATCGATCAATCAAACTATTCTTTTAGAAAAAATTTGATCCTAGGGATTCTGTTACTACTCCCTATAGTCGCTATGTTAATCATCACAAGATTTGTCGCTTAATGAAAGGGTTTTAATAAAAGTGCTTAAATGAAAGAGGAATAAATGATACCCGGTTTTTCGTAAAATATTACAAATTGATGTTAGAAGAGTGGACCCTGGGGCAGGATTATCTGCAGGGTATAGGGACTTGTATGACAATCTCGATTTTTGTAAAAATTGGGAATTTATTTTACCATAGAAAAAAGGGATTCCGGGATATAGTATAGAATATATAATATTAAGAGAAACCAAATAGTGACAATCACAAATGGGGGGATACCATGCAAAAAACGATTGTAGACTACATAAAAGACAGCTTCGAAATTTTACGGGAGAATAAAGTGCTTTTGTTTACGGGACTGATTGATGCCGCTTTTTTTATGGCCTTGATCTACGCTTCTTACCGTATCAATCAAACAACGCAACAATCAAGCAATCTTCCATTCTACGTCACAGGTGGTCCGCCCCCCTTTGTTAGCGGTGTTGCCATAGCCGGATTTATCGGGGCATTTCTTCTTGCGGGGAAACTTTATATGATTCGAAAAGTGTATCAAGCCCATCATCAAAGCGGTGAAGAGGGAAAACTATCAAAGACGACGATGGGAGACTACTCGACAGGAATGGGCCGCTTCGGATTGAAAATTCTAGTGGGAAGAGTGATTCTATTTACCGTGGCCTTTGTGATGTTATTACCCCTGGCTTTGGAGCTGTTAAATTCTTCAAACCAAAGACTGATGGAATGGGCGCCGGCGATTATTTTTCTAATCACACTATTGTTCACCCTGTGGGACACCATTATGGTAGCCGACGACGGTAATATCAAAGATTCCATCAACCTCAGTATTTCTTTTGTCAAAAAAAATTACCCGGTGGTCTTGGGCCTTCAAATTTTCGCTGTTCTCATTGCTTTTCAAAGTGTACTCAGTCCTAATGTACCCTTTCGAATGGCGGAGCGGTTAATCGCGGGACCCTCTTCGGGCATCGAAAAAACCTTAGTGGAGCTTCCCGGATTATACCAGGGGATCCTCAGTAGTTTCGGAACCTTTTCCTGGGGGCTGGTGGCTTTATTAACCGTGGTATTCAATGTTATCGCACCGATGATTTTTATGGATTTGTATATGGATCGGAGGGAAAACAATGAACAACGATCGTAGGTCTTTACTGATTAATCTAGGGTTGGTGCTGAGCCTACTCCTTGGCGCGATTTCTGTTGTGTATGGAAATTCGGGACCTCCCACCATCCGCCCATCAGATCAGAAACTGATTTTCGATGAAGAAAGTGGCATTGCCTTACAGGAAGAATGGGTTAAAATAGTTATGGAATCCGAGGAAGAAGGCATGGTAGAGGTTCGATATTTGATGGAGAATATCAGCCGGGAAGAGGAAAATCTGGAAATGCTGTTTATTTTACCGGAACAAAGTGCTTCCCTGGAGATCTTTTGGAATAATCAAAGGATCAGCACAGAAGAGGAGGTTCCTAGTGTAAGGCTTCCGAGAAACTGGAGATCATCGGAGATCCCCGTGGTTCGGGACCCGCTGTCGGGAATGAACCTTAGAGGTGAATACTATGACTATGGATGGCATGGATATAAAGGGGAATTATTTTCCGTGAATCTTCCCTTAGGAGAAACCGGAGAATTGGTCCTTCATTATCCCAGCTATAGCGGATTTTACCGTCATTCGGAAGTGATTAATCCTATATACCATCAAATCTATTATTTAACACCGGCTCTTTTTTGGGAGGGGGAGGCGAAGGTGAATCTGGAATTTCATCTTCCTGAAGGAAATTACGCACTGAACTCCAATATCCCTATGGAAAATAATGGAGAAGGGATTTACCAAAGTACCTTAGAAGAGCTACCGGAAGAAGAGTGGTTTATCGGTTTTGTGTCTACATCGGGATTGATATTTCACACCAATGCTCGAACTTATCATAATATCTTCGTGGTCATAATCATGATTTTAATGATTCTTGGAATCGGGTTTTTGAGTAAAAAGAAAGATCCTCGATTTAAATGGTTAAGCGTTTTAGTGATCCCCCCGGTATTCTTGTTTCGAGTAGGATATGGAGGCTTTCTTCTCTTAGTATTTGTAGGCCCCTTACTTCTCTTAATACTATCGGTTTGGCTTTTCACTTTCCTTTATCATCGATTTGTAAAGAAAAGTGTAGGATGAAAAAAAGAGGACAGAGGGACGGAGTAATTGTCCGCCCAAGGTTTTTTAAACGAAAATAAAGTTGTCTAATGCTCCAATTAACGATATTAATGTTTGAAATACTCACAACAGAACTGTCCCTTGTGAGGTAATCGCACCGATAATTTTTATGGATTGACAGAAAGGAGCATTTTATGAAAAATGAAAAAAGGGAAAAATCAGAGGAAAAGAATTCGGGAACAAATAAAAATCCGGAACCGAACCGGGAAACAATAGAGCAAAGCCCTTCCCATAAAGAGGTAAAAGTCCTACTGGCGGTGGTTGCGGGGATATTAATTCTTTTAATCGGAGGAAGTGTTTTTCTTAACGCACAAGGCAGTGATGGTGACCGGGAGGAGGCCATCGAAGAGGCCCTGTTGAATAACAAAAGTAAAATGTTTCGAGAATACGATCCCATACTGGTTAATGCTGTGGAAATTCATGATTACCAAGAGACCCATCAAAGCCGAGGATACAACCATATAGCGGTGGAAATTTCTGTACCGAATCTGCAGGAAGTTTACGACTACTACTTTGATCAGATGATTAAGCAGGAAGTCTGGCTGAAAGCGGATCCCCAAAGTAGTATTCAGGAAATTTACCGACAGGCAGTGGAGCAGGCAAAAAAATCCGTCTATCCCATAGAAGAACAGCTTTTACTAAAGGAGGAGGAAGGACAGTGGCAGGTAAAGAACCCGGAAGTCCTGTATTTGCTCCTGCCTTATAATCCCACGGAAGAAATTGCAAAGGATTTCGAAAACGTCTTAGAGGAGATGGAGGCGTCACCGGATTTTTCTGAGTTTGACCGGGACCCCGTGCTTGATGACGTGATGACGATCCTATTAGAAGAAGGGTTTTTCAATGAAATTTCCTTCGATTGGCATCGGGATCAGGAGGGAAAAAATTACGGGATTAGAGCGAACTTTCATGATGTTATGAAGATCCAGGAAATTGGCAGCCTGGACGACTTTCGACACCGTCGGGAAGAGATTGTGGATCGCCAGTCCTTAGTGGAGGTTATTATAGGGGAAGTAAAGGAAACGATGAAAAATCAGCGGGATCTTAGAACCTTTGAACTTCGGGAATATGATCAGCAGAGTAAGGATAAATGGGGTTATCGCTTGATTTCAAGAGGCGGGAATATGCAGTATTTTCAAGCTTTGATGGAGAATATTCACATTTTCCCTCATATGGCTCGGATGAGCTTTTCGCATTTGGAGAATTACTATAAAACCGCCCAAGTGACAGCGGAGAATCCTTGGCCTAAATCGTTAATAACCTTCGAACACCAAAATAATCAGGTGGTGGCAAGGAATAATGATGGGGAGGGGCGAAGAAAACTGATTCTAGAGGGAGAAGAACTTTGGTACCGGATGTATGATCCTATAAGCCTGGAAGTCGTAGAAGAGATCATTATTCATGAGGAAATTCAGCAGGAGGATGTAGTTAACGATTACCTAAACCCTTACTCCAGAAATAATATTAAAAGACGGGAAGGGTATGATTTGGTGATTTTTGGAGAAAATGGGGAGCATATTTACCGGGTGGATTGGGAGTCGGAACGGAGAGTAACAAAGCTTACCCCCGACGATGGGAACTTTCATCAGGAAGAGATCTTTTATCTTGCTAACAGACCGTATCATATGGGAGAGTTTGGAGATGGAAAAGATCATAAATTAAAGATTATCCAACTTACGGATATGGAGAAAGATCAGGTACTGATCGAAAAAAGTTATGAACAGTTGAGTGATCATAATGCAACGGTTTGGGGCAACTATTTTGTTAGTGAAGCTCATGATATCCTCGTAGTGTATTATCAAGGGCCCGAGGAGCTGGTGGAAGAAAAATTATCGGGAAACAGTCTACAGATTTACCGGGGAACCGAGGCCGGGCTGGAAATTGACGATACCCTATCCGAAGCTTTCCGGAAAGTTGGCGTTGTTAAAAATTTTATGATAATGGATCAACATCGGATATTTCTAGTAAACCACCAAAATGAACAGTGGATTTTGGATCTTGAGAACAATTTACTAATTTCTGTAGAACCTGGATTATATGAAAAAGAGGTAGTAGGTGAGGTAACCAGTGGGACAAGGGAAGAGGGTGAAATGAGAGAAGGTCCCGAAGGGGAGGTTTATGTAGCGCTTGAGGAACAATACTACCGTTTTACCCCGCTTACGGATAATTTATTCTTCGCAGAACTTTTTATCCATTCCAATACCAGCGATGATGTTTTTCGCCGGGAAATCTGGAAGGTGGAAGAGAAAGTAACCCGAAAGATGCTTTTTCAAGAAGGAGATGGGGGTTATTCCCTGACCTATTCCCTGGAGGACCAGGTGTTTATCTCTATGAAAGAAAATCAGGAACTGTGGGTTTTAGAGGCGGATCCGGAGGTCTTAGAAAACCTTTCCGGAGAAAGTAATAAAATAACAATCGAAGATCTTTCGGATCATGAAGCCTTCACTCTGCTGGACCGTTACCAAGACGTAAATGAGGGGATGGAACTCGGGTATTTAATGATCTTCGGGCAACATATATTTTACAGTCCGAATCATAAGTTTTATTCTCCGCTTAACAATAACCATTCCAACCCCTTTCGTTATGATCGGGACACCGGAAACCTCTATTATTTTATCCGGGGCAGTGATCCTTATATGAGAGTCGTATTTAGAGAAAGTGATCATCAGCCACTGCTTCCTCTTTGGGATTATCAAGAGGTGAATATTGATCAGGATTTTAAAACCCTATATTATCGAGACCATGAAGGGGCAAAAAATTATGATCTTGAGGCCTTTCTGGAGAGCTTAAAAACAGTGAGTATAAAGGACAGAGAGGACAGAGGGACGGAGTAATTGTCCTCCCCACTGTCTTTTTCAAGGGAAACAAAGATGCTTGAGGCACCTTTTCGTCAATACCGTTGACGGAGAACCGAATGTGGTGACGGAAACCTCTATGGCAGCGGCGGAGCGTCTAGGTTTTGATGTAGTTAAACAATCGCAGTTCCCATCCAGCGATCATGTTCCTTTCCATCAAGCGGGTATACCGGCAGCAATGTATATCTGGTTGGGTGGCGAGGGCACGCCGCAAGATTATACCATAGAGCGTTATTATCACACGCCACAGGATACATTAGAAGAAAATGTCTGTGTGGAGCGCCTAGAACTTTCATTGGAATTAGTAGGTTCAGCGGTGTTTGATTTAGTACGAAAGCCGGTACCGGCACTGGAAAAAAGCGCAGTGAGAAACCGTTGATTGCCCAATACCATTGGTGCTTTTCCTGTGAAAGGGCTTTTGACCCGAAGAAAGTCTATGGAACTGTAGTGGCAGAGCCGGGCGATAGAGGGGGTTTTAGTTGTCCCTTGTGTGGAGTGGATGCTATAAAAACCATCGATTGGCAATCCTTTATCTTTGGGGTAGCTGCATCAAACAACTATCCTGAGGAGCCGGAGGATGGGAAGTATTATCCTCTTTATCCGGTAGAGTAAAACCCATAGGAAAAGAGCATACCAGTAGCAGTCTTAAATGAAGATTAAAAGGAAAACAAAAATAAGAAATCGCTGAAGGGATTTATTCAAGCTCCCTAGGCGGTTTCTTTTTTGCGGTTATTATTCTCTCCGCCTTAAGTCGGAGGCAAACTCTGGCCGAAGGGGTAGGGGAAAAGGACCTTCGGACGGTTCTTCAAGGGGACCACTTTCTATATCATGAAAGATATATTGCATAGTTTAGGTATAAAGAAAGAAGGGATCCATATGTTCGAATTATCATTAAAGGGAATAAAAAAATACTTGGATGGTCACCTCATCCTTAAAAATATCTCTTTTGACGTATATGAAGGGGAGAAGGTGGGTATTGTCGGTGAAAACGGTGGAGGGAAAACCACAATTCTAAAGTTGATCGCAGGGATTGAGCCGATGCACTATTGGCCGGGATACCCCCAAACCTCCAGCCCCGGCTATGATGAGGGGCTGATTCATTTACCGAAAGAGGCGAGCTGTGCCTATCTTCAGCAAATTCCCGATTATCCCAAGGGTGTCACGGTTATGGATGTGCTGCGTATGGCTTTTGAGGAAGTAGATCGAATTGAAACCGAAATGCGTCAACTGGAAGAGGAAATGAAAAGACTCGCAGATGAGGACTTGAAAAGAGCCTTAAAGCGATACAGCTCTTTGATGGAAGCCTTTGATGCCAAGGGCGGCTATGATACCGAAGAAAAGCTAAGCAAGATCATTAGCGGCCTTCAATTTGATCAGGATTTTCTACAAAAGGAATTCAATATCTTAAGCGGCGGGGAAAAAACCACCGTGGCTTTAGGAAAGCTTTTGATGGACCAACCGGATATTCTGCTGCTGGACGAGCCGACAAATCATCTGGATCTTGAGGCTATTCAATGGCTGGAAGGTTATCTGAAGGGCTATGAGGGCATTGTGATTGTAGTTTCCCACGATCGATATTTTCTGGATCATGTGGTCACAAAAATCGTAGAGGTAGAGGGTAAGAAAGCCATCACCTATAAAGGGAATTATTCTTCCTATGCAGAGCAGCGGGCGGAAAATCTCAGGATCCGATACGAACAGTACTGTGAACAGCAAAAAAAGATCGATGCCATGGAAAAACAGGTAAAGGAACTCAGAGATTGGGCCATAAGGGCGGACAATAATAAATTTTTTAAACGGGCGGCGAGCATTCAGAATAAGCTTGATAGGATGGAGCGCATGGAAAAACCGGTACTGAATAAAAAAACCATGAGATTTGCTATTAAGGGAGATGCAAGAAGCGGAAAGCAGACCCTATTGGCCGAAGGTCTTGGCAAAAACTTTTCGGATAAAAGGATTTTCAGGGATGCCAATCTGCTGATATCCTATGGTGAAAGAGTGGCCCTGATCGGACCGAACGGCAGCGGGAAAACCACTTTTTTAAAAATGCTACTGGGAGAAGAAAAGCCGGATCAAGGAGTGGTAAAAGTAGGAGACGGTGTATCTGCCGCCTATTTGCCACAGCAAATTACCTTTAAAAATGAAGAGCTTAGGGTGGTCGACTCTTTTCGGGAAGATCTTTTCCTCCCCGAGGGTAAAGCGAGGGAATACCTGGCGAAGTTTATGTTTTATGGGGACAGTGTATTCAACAAGGTAAAGCATTTGTCCGGGGGAGAAAAAATTCGGCTGAAGCTTGCCCGAATGCTATATGAGGACATTAACCTTATCATCCTGGATGAGCCCACCAACCACCTGGACATTGCATCAATTGAAAAATTTGAGGAAGTATTAAAAGACTTTGAAGGGACGGTATTCTTTATTTCCCACGACCGATATTTTATCAACCAAATAGCCGAGCGAGTCATTGCTATTGAGAAGATGACCTTTAAAAGCTATCTTGGAAATTATGAGGAGTACAAAAGGGTAAAGGATCAGGTAAAGCAGGATATCCCTAAAGAGTCTGAAGTAGGGGTAAAGAAAGTAAAAAGACTGCATCCCGTCGATAAAAGGAAGCAAGAAGAGTCGAAAAAAGCGAAATTAGAAGCCGAGGTTGATCGGATTGAACAGGAAATCGCGGAAATTGACGAGGCCATGGCCGGTAGCGCTTTCGATTATCAAGAACTTTCAGAGCTATATGCTAAAAAGGAGACCTTAAACCAAACATTAGAGAAAACCATGGAACAGTGGGCTGTTTTATAATAATGGACAGCTGTATAAATACTAGCCAAAGGGACAGGGACCTTTCTGATACTAATTATCAGACAGGTCCCTGTCCCTTTGGCAGGCATGAATAAAGAAACCCCTTCGATGACACAATCTTCGGCGTGGACCGTTGCTTTGAATCCATAGGGAATCCCATCGACAGCTTGTATATGATAACTATTGGTGCACCAATTATCTTTTGGGTAGTTGGGACTCTAGGGTAGGATGATCCTGAGATGGAAACTTATTCGCATTGTCTCCCCCATGCTTTTCGTCACTCTTTTCCCGGAAAGAAAGAAGGGATCAATATATACGAGTTATCATTAAATGGTGTGAAAAATCATCTGGATTTGGAGGCCATTCAATGGCTGGAAGGCTATTTAACGGGCTATGAAGGTTCATCATCTCCCTGTACCACATGTTCTTTGATATCTTCAAACAATTTGTTACGGATATATTTCTCCCGCCGATCGGAAGCTTGATGAATACCCTTGATTACGGCTATACTTGCGACAATCAGGACAAAGGTAAAGGGAAGTCCTGTAGTGATCACTGCGGTTTGCAACACATCCAGAGCCTGTTCTCCGCCGATTAATAAGAGTACAGCAGCTAATATTCCTTCCGCCGCCGCCCAAAATACCCGCTGTTTGTTAGGGGTATCATCTTTGCCGCTGGCGGTTATTTTTTCAACCACAAGAGAACCGGAGTCGCTGGAGGTAATAAAATAAGACATCACCAGCAGGGTTCCGAGAATCGAAAGAATAATGACTGCGAGATTGGCAAATACCGGGATATTCAACTGATGGATCAGCTCAAAAAGCGCTACGGGCAAGTTATCCTGAACGGTTTCGAATAAGGCTCCTCCTGTGCTTTCATTAATTGAAATAGCCGTGCCCCCAAAGACGGAAAGCCAAAGAAAGGATAATAAAGACGGGATGATCAGCACCGCTAAAATAAGCTCGCGCACCGTACGTCCCCGAGACATTCGGGCTATAAACATGCCTACAAAGGGAGACCAGGAAATCCACCAGGATAAGTAAAAGATGGACCAGTCTCCTTGCCAGGAATCACCGTTAAAGGACAGCGAAAAGGAGGCTTTAAGAAAATCACTTAAGTAAAGTCCCAGACCGTTAATGAATACCCTAAGAATAAAAAAGCTTGGACCCAGTAGAAAAACCAGTATCATAAATAATCCTGCCAGGCGAATATTTAATACCGACAAAAATCGAATACCACTATGGATACCTGCTAAAATCGAGATGATAGCCAGTAAGGTAATAATAAATATCAGTATTACCTGTATGGTAACATTCTCCGGTAATCGGAATAGATAATTAAGTCCGCTATTCATTTGCTGCACGCCCAGTCCAAGGGAAGTAGCCAGACCGAACATACATGCAAGCACAGCAAGGATATCGATGATATCCCCGGTTTTACCGAAAATCCGATCTTTAAAGAAGGGATAGAATACGGATCTGAGGGACAGCGGAAGATTTTTGTTGTAGGCAAAGAATGCCAGGGAGAGACCAAGCAGAGCGTAAATTCCCCAGGGATGAAACCCCCAATGGAAAAACGTAGCAGCCATGGCACTGGCGATGGCACTATCACTTTCGTAAATAAATGGAGTTATTTGAGAATGGGTTAAGGGCTCGCCTACGGCCCAAAACATCAGTCCGATGCCCATCCCTGCTGAGATTAACATAGAATACCAGGCGAAGGTACTAAATTCCGCTTTTGCATGCATACCACCAATTCGTACATTTCCAAGTTTTGAAAAGGCCAAATATAGACAGACGCCGATAAAGAAGTTGCTGCCAATCAGGAAAAGCCAATCCCAACGACTGATAATCATAGTATAAATCCGATCAAAAAGCTGATTGGCGTGATCGAGATTGAACAGGGCATAACCGGCAAAAATAAGAATAAACAAACCTGAAACAATGGAAACCAAAGGGTTGAGATCCAGACCGAACTTTGTAAAATTCCGGCGATATAACAGTTTTTGCTTTGTTTCCTCATTAGGCATAATGTTACACTCCTTTACGATCTTTTGTATTTAATTTACCCAAGATTTTCAGGCTATAACAGGTAACGATAAGGTTTCAATAGGAAGAATTTCCTTTGATGCGGTAGCGTTATTTCATTGTGGTGGAGAGTGTTTTATAAATTTTATAAAATCAATTGTAATAAAAAAGGATTTTCGGTCGTACATGTCGAATATAATAATTGGGAATATTCTTACAATTTATTCACTGAAGGCAACGACAGGTGAGATGAAAATCCTTTTTTATGGTTAATGATCATAATAGCTGGGTTAATTTTAAAAATGAATATTGTGAAAAACATTCATAAAAAACAAGGAGGGATTTTATTGAAACGAGTGGAGACGACTTGTGGTTATTGTGGTTGTGGCTGTGGTATTTACGTGAACGTGGCAGATGATGACACGGTTTTAGGCGTTGCACCAAGCTATAATCATGTGGTCAGTAAAGGAAAACTTTGTTCAAAAGGATGGCACGGTTTTGCCTTTGTAAGGGATTCCAGGCGGCTAACCAGCCCCCTCATTCGCCAAAAGGATGGAACATTCAGAGAAGCTAGCTGGGATGAAGCCTTGGATAAGGTTGCGGCAGGGTTTAAAGAGGCCATGATCGATGAAGACAATACGGACCGCATCGGGATTGTTTCTTCCGCCCGATGTACCAACGAAGAAAACTTTTTGATGGCAAAAATGGCAAGAGCAGGGCTTAAAACCAGCAGTATTGATCACTGTGCCCGGCTCTGACACAGTCCCACGGTAGAAGGTCTTTCTACCTCATTTGGGGCCGGTGGTGCCACCAATACCATGAATGATCTTAGTGATGCTGAAATGATTATGGTTATGGGATCCAACACCACAGAGCAGCATCCTTTAGCCAGTACCAGAATATTTGAAGCCCTGGAAAATGGTGCGGAGTTATATGTGGTGGATCCTCGAAAAATTCGACTGACGGATTTTGCCCAGGGCTATGCACCTATTGAGCCGGGCACCAATTTACCTATGATCAATGCCATGATCCACGTTATTATCAAAGAAAATTTAGTTGATGAAAACTTTATTAAAGACCGAACGGAAAACTATGAGGAAATGAAAAAATCAGTGGAAGACTGTACGCCGGAATGGGCGGAGTCCATCTCGAAAGTAAAGGCAGACACCATTCGGGAATTTGCCCGTAAATATGCTATGACAGATAAAGCGATGATCGTCTTTACCATGGGCGTGACCCAACAAACAACGGGGGTAAAAAGCATTCGGGCACTGGCAAATCTGGCCATGATCACCGGTCATGTGGGTAGACCTTCCACGGGCATTAATCCCCTCCGGGGACAGAACAATGTTCAGGGAGCAGGAGATATGGGCGCCTTACCGGACTTTTTACCGGGCTATCAACGACCGGAATGGCCGAGAACAAAAGATCGCTTTAGTAAAGCCTGGGGAGATTTTTCCTGCCTTCGGGGCCGCAATATTATTGAAATGTTTGACCTGATGGAAGAAGGAACCATGAAAGCGGCCTATATCGTCGGAGAAAACCCGGTACTGTCGGATCCGGATCAGATTCATACCCTGCACTGTCTGGAAAAACTTCCCTTTCTGGTGGTTCAGGACATCTTCTTAACCGAAACCGCCAAGTTTGCCGATGTGGTCCTCCCGGCTGCCAGCTTTTTAGAAAGAGAAGGAACCTATACCAATACGGATCGAAGAGTACAAATGATTCATAAAGTGATTGAGCCCGTTGGGGATTCCAAGCCGGACTGGGAAATCATGGTTGAGATCATGAAGCGGATCGGTATGGATGTGAACTATCAAAGTCCCTCGGATATTATGGACGAAATTAACGCAACCACCGAGATCTACGGCGGGATCAGCCACGATCGTATCCGGGAAGTGGGCATTCAATGGCCCTGTCCCAATAAAGAGCATCCCGGAACTCCGATTTTACATGTTGGGGAGTTTATCCGAGGCAAAGGCCTCTTTACGGTGAACGATTTTGAATTTATCGGGGATCAGCGAAGTGAGGAATATCCCTTTATCGTAACCACGGGAAGAGTGACCCATCAATATCATACCGGTACCATGACCCGTAAAGTTTGGACACTGGCCCTGGAATACCCGGAAGGATTTGTGGAAATTCACACAAAGGATGCGGAAGAGCTTGGCATCAAAAACCATCAACCGGTACGAATTACCTCTGCAAGAGGAAGTATTGTGGCCCCGGCATTGATTACGAATCGCATCAACGAAAAAACCCTATTCGTTCCCTTCCATTTTGCGGAATCACCGGCCAATCGCCTGACGGGACGAAATCTGGATCCGATTATTAATATACCAGCGCTGAAGGTTTCAGCGGTGAGAATTGAGGTGGAATAATGGAAAAAAATAAACTGTATACCCTTAATAAGGATCAATTGGATCAAGTGCTCGGTCTATGGAACGAAAAAAGTTCGGTGTATGTACCGGTGGGAAAAGGTGAGGACATTCATCTGACCCCATACGGCGAAGGGGTAAGAACGGAAGACTACATTAATCTGACCTTACCGGTAAAGGAAATGATCTTTGAACAAAAAGAAGGGCTGTTCAAATGGAGTCGAAATGAAGAGGGAATTGAAGTGGAAGGTCTTTCCCATCAACACGCAAAAAACAGGATCCTTTATGGCATTAGAGCCTGTGATACCTATGGTGTTGCCTACAAAGACCGATTCTTTAAACAAGAGTTTCCGGATCCCAATTACATCTCCAGAAGACCGGAGAATACCATCATCGCTGTAAACTGCCTTCGAGCCGGGAAGCACTGCTTTTGTACTTCTATTGGAACCGGAGTATTTTCCACTGTGGGGTATGACCTGGCTTTCACTCCTATGGATTCTTACTTTTTAGTCGAGGTGGGAACCCTAAGAGGACAAGCACTGATTAGTGATGCCGCCTCCTATTTTACTGAAATTGATGAGAGCATACTAAAAGAAAAAGAAGCCTTACGAGAAACGGTGGAAGAAAGCTTTCCCCTACAAATGGACCTGAGTAACCTTTGGGATGACATGGCAAAAACCTTCAATGCAGACTTCTGGGTCGATGAAGCCCATGCATGTATCGGCTGTACGGGATGTACCAACGTTTGTCCCACCTGTACCTGCTTTAATGTGGTGGAGGAAAACATCGACAAAAATCAGGGACAGCGGGTACGATACTGGGATTCCTGTCAAAGCGAGCATTTTACCAGAAATGCAGAGTACCACAATCCAAGGGATGCGATTTCCCGGGTACGATACCGAATCTACGACAAACTGAAATACATTGAGGAGCGGTTCGGTCATAAAGGCTGTTCAGGCTGTGGCAGATGTACGGATGTCTGTCCCACCTATATCAGTATCATCGATATTATGCAAGCCATGAAAAAGGCTGCAAAGGAAAATCCTGAGCAAGCGGCGGTACACCAAACCACGAAAATTCGTCATATCATCAAGGATCGGGAACTGATATCCAGAAGAGGCCTCTATACACCGGATGTGGCAACCATCACGGGAATAAAACAGGAAACCCCTGAAATCAAGCGGCTTTTTATGAAATACGATGATCCGGAGCTACACAAAAATTATGAACACAAAGGACAATTTTTCCAGTTAACGGTTTTTGGAAAAGGAGAAATCCCCCTTTCCATCCCCTTTGGCCCGGGCCAGAGTGACGAGTTTGTTTTTGATTTTAAAGACGTGGGCTCCGTTACCGATGTGTTGTTCGACATGAAAGTAAAAGACAAGGTAGGCCTCCGAGGGCCCTATGGCCATGCCTATCCATATAACTCCATAAAGGGACGAAATCTGATTTTTATTGGTTCGGGAGTGGCTATGGCCCCCCTTAGAACATTGATTGAACCGGTGATTAAAAATCCCGATGATTTTGGGCAGATTTTTGTTCTGGCCAGTGCCCTTCGCTATGAAAACCTGATCTATAAAGAGGAAATGGTTGAGTGGGCAAAAGAGCCGAAGCTAACGGTAAAGTATGCCTTAAAAGACCCCACCGACAAAATTGAGTCTCATCAAGGGTATGTGAATGAACTGCTGCCGGATCTGGAGGTTGATTGGTCCAACACGACGGCGATGGTCTGTGCATCCCCGGAAAGAATCCGGAAAGTGGCGGGAGATCTATTGGATTTAGGAATGAATGGGAAAGATATCCTTGTGACCCTGGAGACCCATATGCGGTGTGGTGCAGGAAAATGCGGCCACTGCAAAGTGGGAAGTCATTATATGTGCGTGGATGGACCGGTGTTTACCTATGAGGAAATGATGGCACTGCCACCGGAGTTCTAAATTAAAGAAATGAACAAGCTCGGCTACTCATTTAGGTGAGATGAGCCGAGCTTGTTTTTTGCAAGTAAAAGTGATAGAAAGTTGTAAATAATTTCGAAAATTTTAGACTTTGCACTTGACAAGCGATAACTTACGCTGTATTATATAACATATGTTATATAATACAGCGTAAGGAGATGTAGAGAATGCCACCAAAAACAAAATATGATAAGAACGCCATTGTAAAAGCAGGTCTGGAGATTGCGAAGGAAAAGGGGCTGGCGGGAATTACGGCCCGGAGCGTAGCGGATCAACTAAAGAGCTCCGTTGCTCCGATCTATGTGAATTTTGCCACCGTGGAAGATTTAGTCGAGGCGGTGGTTCAACGGGTTTTTGGAATTTCCCGGGAGCTGCTGGAAAAACAGGAGGGGGAGAGCCTTTTTGAAAACATTGGGAAGGCCAGCCTGGCTTTTGCTCGGGAATATCCCGTATTGTTTCGGGAATTGTCACTGCAGCCCAACCCCTATATGGAATCCTATGAAAGCCTGGAAAAGGTAATGGTTGAGGCCCTGGCCGAAGATGAGGCGATGAAGGATTGGACACCAATGGAACGGAAACGGCTACTTTTTAAAATGCGGGTTTTTCAAATGGGGCTTTCAGCCATGGTGGCCAATGACCATATACCCTTGTGGCTTGACGAGCATGAGGCAGATGAGCTGTTGATGGAAGTGGGAGACGATGTGCTATTGGCCCATCGGATAAAAAGAAAGGAGAAGTAAAATGAAAAAGATCGTGATTATCGGTGGAGGCATTGCCGGATTGAGTGCGGGAATTTTTGCCCAATTAAACGGCTTTGATTCCGTGATTCTGGAAAAACACCACACCCTGGGAGGAGAATGTACCGGCTGGGACCGGGAGGGATATCACATTGACGGCTGTATTCACTGGCTGGTCGGCACGAAGGAAGGAACCGGGATCCGAAGGCTTTGGGATACGGTAGGAGCCCTGGAGGGAGTGGAGATATACCATCCGGAAAGCTTTATGGCTGTGGAGCACGATGGTGTGACCCTACACTTTTATCGGGATCTTGATCGATTTGAGTCCAGCTGGATGAAGATCTCACCGGAGGATGGGGAAGCTATCGAGGAACTTTGCAAGGACATCAGGAAGCTGCATTCCTTTAGTCTTCCGGTGGATAAGCCTATGGATTTAATGAACCCTATAGAAAAATTGAAGTTTATCTTTTCAATGAAGGATGTGGGTCCGGTCATGCAAAAATATGGCAAAATCAGTGTGAGGGAGCTGGCAGAAAAGTTTAAACATCCTGCATTGAGAGAGGCCATCGCCTCCTTTATGCCGGAAGGGGAGTACAGTGCCATATCGGTGGTCTTTCCCCTGGGAACCTTTACGGGAAATCAATCCTCAATTCCTCTTGGTGGCTCCAAAGCTCTGGCAATGCGCATGGTGGAGAAATACAAATCTCTGGGTGGTACCGTGGAAGCTTCCAGTGAGGTAGTGGATTTGGAGATCAAAGAAAACACCGTAGGGCGTATTACGTGTAAAAACGGCAAAGTCTTTGAAGGGGATTATGTAATTGCAGCCTGTGATCCCAAAGTGCTCTATGAGGGATTACTGAAGGGACGCTATCCGGATCCCGAATTTCAAAAGCGCTATAACAATCCCGAGAGCTATCCCCTGGCCTCCAATATTTATGTGGGAATCGGATATGAAGGAACCATGGAAGAGATTCCAAGAACCCTGAAGTTTCCTGTGGATTCGGTGCAGATTATACAAAACCGTAAGCCCATCGAGCATCTGCAGATGACCCATTACGGATACGAACCGGACTTTGCCCCAGAGGGACATACGGTCATTACCTTCGCCATCAACCAGTTCCAGCCGGAGCTCGAGTATTGGGAGGCATTGGTCAAGGACAGGGCAGCCTATTCACAGGAGAAGGATCGAATCGGTGAAGAAGTGATCACGGCAATGAAAGCCCGTTTCCCATCCATGGCCGGGAAGCTGAAGGTTCTGGACGTGGCAACGCCTCAGACTTACAATCGGTACTGCAACGCTTATCGGGGCGCTTTTATGGGCTTTTGGCCCACACTTTCCGGGAAGTCGATGGCCCATAGGGGTAACATAAAGGGCTTAGACAATCTTGTGTTAAGCGGACAGTGGCTGCAACCTCCGGGAGGCCTTCCCGTCGCCCTGATTACAGGAAAAGATACCATCATGCGTCTGTGCAAAAAAACGAAAAGGACTTTTAGCCAGGGTTAAGAAATGAAAATATAAATAAGCATAAGTAATAAATATTAGTATAAATGTATAAATATCTATTGACATACCAGATCGGATCTGGTAAGATAGTTGAAATCATAAGATCTTTTAAGGTAGTCCAGAGAGGCTAACAAGGATTATTATAGAATACGTACATTCTATTTCCTTTAGGTATCGATAAGCCTTGTCTCTATTCAGTGGACAGGGCTCATTTTTTTTGATTATTAATCACCTGGATCTTAAGGTAATTTGCATTAGGAGGAATAGAAATGAAGGCGAAACTTGTATTAGAGGATGGGAAAGCCTATTCCGGAGAGTTTTTCGGCAAGATCGAAGAAGCGTTGGGTGAGGTGGTGTTTAACACGGGAATGAACGGATATCAGGAACTGATGACGGACCCCTCCTATACCAATCAAATGGTGGTCATGACCTATCCTGAAATCGGAAATTACGGATGCAACGGGGAGGATCTTGAGTCGAAGAAGCCGAAACTAAGCGCACTGATCGTCAAGGAGCTGTGCCTGCATCCCAGTAATTATCGATCCGACGGGACCCTGGAGGCCTACATGGAAAAACATGGTATTTCAGGATTAAAGGGAGTGGATACCCGAAGTTTAACCCGTCATATCCGAACCAAAGGTTCCATGGTCGGGATGATTGTTCCGGAAGAAAAGGAAGTAAACTGGGAGAATGAAGAAGTACAGGGAAAAATAAGTATGATGAAAAACCCGGTGGACCTGGTTACAACAAAGTTTTCTTATTCCCGGGGCGACGCATGGGGAGTGCCGATAGCGGTAGTGGATTTCGGAATTAAAGAAGGCATCCTGAAGGAATTGGAAAAGAGAGGATTTCGTATCACGGTGTATCCGGCAAAAACCAAAGCCCGGGAAATTCTTGGTGAGGATCCTAAGGGAATCCTACTGTCCAACGGTCCGGGAAACCCCAAAGACCTGCCCGAGGTGGTGGAGGAATTGAAAAAGCTGATTCACTCGAAGATACCGATGATGGGGATCTGCCTTGGCCATCAGCTTTTGAACCTGGCCTACGGAGGAGATACCATTAAGCTTCCCTTTGGTCATCGGGGAGGAAATCATCCGGTAAAGGACCTAATAACCGGGAAAGTCACGATTACTTCTCAAAATCATAGTTATACCGTGGATGCTGAAAAGTTGCCGAAAAACGTAAAGGTTACCCACATCAATTTAAACGACGGGAGCATTGAAGGGTTCTGCCATCGAAGAGATCCGGTGTTTTCCGTACAATATCACCCGGAAGCCTCTCCGGGACCCATGGATTCCTATCAACTCTTTGATCTGTTTTATGATATGACTCAAAAAAGCGGGGTGAGCCAATGTCTGTAGATACCAAGCTGAAAAAGGTTGTGGTAATCGGCTCCGGTCCCATTATTGTGGGGCAGGCGGCAGAATTTGACTACGCCGGGACCCAAGCCTGTCTTGCACTGAAAGAGGAGGGCGTTGAAGTGGTGCTGATCAACTCCAATCCCGCTACCATTATGACGGATACGAAGATTGCGGACCGGGTTTATATGGAACCCTTAACGCCGGAGTTTGTGAAGAAAATTCTTCGTAAGGAACAACCGGACGGTTTGCTTCCGACCTTGGGAGGACAGGTGGCTTTGAATCTGGCCGTGGATCTTTCCGAAGAGGGTTTTTTAGCAAAGGAAGGGATTAAACTATTAGGGACCCAACTGGAGGCAATTCAGCAAGCGGAAGATCGGGATCTTTTTAATAAGATGCTTGGAAGAATCAATGAGCCCATCTCCGAGAGCAAAGTCGTGGCCACTTTGGAGGATGCCCTGAGTTACGGAGAAGAAATCGGCTATCCCCTCATTGTGCGACCCTCTTATACCATGGGAGGTGCCGGGGGAGGCATTGCAGAGAATAAAGAGCAGCTTCAAACCATTGCAGCACTGGGAATTAAGAGCAGTCGTGTGGGCCAAATTCTGGTGGAACGGTGCGTTGCCGGTTGGAAAGAGATCGAGTTTGAAGTGATCCGTGACAAGAAGGATACCTGTATTGCGGTTTGCAGCATGGAAAATGTGGACCCGGTAGGGGTTCATACGGGAGACAGTATTGTGGCTGCCCCAAGTCAAACCCTGGCCAATCGTGAATATCAGCTTCTTAGAAGTGCATCACTGAAAATTATTCGAGCCTTAAAGGTGGAAGGGGGATGCAATGTACAATTTGCATTGGATCCCAACAGTATGGATTACGTGGTCATTGAAGTAAATCCCCGGGTAAGCCGATCCAGTGCGCTGGCCTCAAAGGCTACGGGATATCCTATTGCACGAATCGCAGCAAAAATTGCGGTGGGACTGACGCTGGATGAAATCCCAAATCCCGTAACCGGAATCGGTCACTCTGCTTTTGAGCCCAGCCTGGATTATGTGGTCGTGAAAATTCCCCGATGGCCCTTTGATAAGTTTAAAATGGCAGATCGACAACTGGGGACCCAGATGAAGGCTACGGGAGAGGTGATGGCTTTGGATCGAAGCTTTGAAGGGGCCTTGATGAAAGGCATTCGGTCCCTGGAGTTAAAGCGGGAAAGCATTCTGTTGCCGGAACTGATTGCCCTGGGGGAAGAGGAAC
>SLKF01000256.1 GCA_007134725.1 Clostridiales bacterium
CACCGTGGATAACACATAATAGGCGGACAGGCCATAGCGAAAATGGGGAATCGAGACCGGGATCAGCCGGGCCCCCTGATTTTCCAGGGCTTCCATTGCCAATTCCAGGGCTTTTTCCACTTCCTTTTCCATGGGGATTGCAAAAAATTCCTTAGGAATTCCGATGGTCAGCCCCTTTAACAATTTTTCTTTGCGGGATTCCCGATCTTCGGTGAACTCCACCAGGTCCCGGTAATAAGCAACCGGATTTCTTTTAACCACGGTGTAATCCTTGGAGAGGTTTGGCCCTTGAATACCCTCCAGCACCTGTGCCATATCCCAGGGGTTGTTGGTAATGACCCCGATCTGATCCATGGAGGGGGCAAAGGACACAAGGCCCAGCCGGGAAACCAGACCGTAGGTCGGCTTGATTCCCAGCACCCCGCAAAAGGCTGCGGGTTGCCTGATAGAACCTCCCGTATCGGAAGCGAGGGCGAAGTGGCCAAAACCTGCAGCCACCGCCGCCGCGGACCCACCGCTGGATCCTCCTGCTACCCGTTTATCATCCCGAGGATTTCTCGTCACCTTAAAGGCCGAGTGCTCCGTAGAGGAACCCATGCCAAACTCATCCAAATTGGTTTTCCCAAGGCTGACTCCCCCACCCTTGTTCACCCCTAAGACACTTTCCCCGTCATAGGGAGCGATAAAATCTTGAAGCATAGCGGAAGCGCAGGTACACTTTTGATTTTTCACCATAATATTGTCCTTAACGGAATAAAGGGCTCCCTCTAGATTTTCAAGAGATGCGCCCTTTTGAATTTTACGATCCAGTGCCCGCCCTTTGCTTAAGACCTCTTCCTCTGTAAGGCTGATAAAAGCACCAATCCTATCTTCTTTTTCTTTGATTTTTTCCAAAGTTTCCTTAAATAGTTCCTCTGCGCTAAGTTTCTTATCCCTAAGTTTTTCCTGTATCTGTTTTATGGTTAATCCCTGATTATCCAATGTTTTTCACCCTTTTCTGCATAGACTCTTCCTTGTTTATTTCATAACCTTCGGTACGGTTACATAGTTTTGATTTCTCTTTGGTGCATTTGTTCTCAGCAATTCTTTTTGATCAAAAGTTTCCACCTGATCTTTTCGAAGAGAGGTTTTGTTTTGGTGCATCCAGTACCCCTCTTCTATAGCTTGATCGATCTCTGGGATTTCAATTTCTTCCAGTTTTTTTAGATAAGCGGAAAGCTCCTTCAGATCTCCCTGAAGTGTTGTGATCTCCTTATTTTTTAACCACAGTCCGCTTTGGCGGCTTAAGTTTTTAATTTCGTTCCGTTCAAATATTTCCATCATCACACCTTCTCTATTTTCTTGCATTTTGTCTTATGATCCTCTAATTTTGTAATCTTTCTTTTCTTTCTTAACTTTCTTATCTTCCATTTGTCCGAGGTCGCTTTTTCATAAACCATCCCAGTCCTCCGAGAAAAATCATAATCCCTCCGTAAATTCCCGTGATTTTATAAGCGGTATTATAAAAGAAGGGCTGAGGAACCATCTGGATTAGGGTATCGGTTTGGGGATTTAACAGCCATAGATCATTATCGAAAAAAATCAGATGGAAAATCACAAAATAACGGTTGAAATCCACGTACATCAGGAATGCCAACACTCCAAAAAACAGAATATTCCCGATCATTGTATAAAAAAGGAGATTCCACATATTTTTCTTCCATTTCGCATCCCAAAAAACCATCAACCCCATCAAGAGGATCAAGGCTAAGGCTCCCAGGTTTCGGATGTTTTTCCCTGCCACAAACAGATCCCGAACATCCACCATATGATGTATTTCCCGCTCCCCATATACCGGGCGCAGCTCATCCCCGAAATAGGCTTCCGTTTCCAATAGATGACGACCGTCTCCCCGAAGGTAGCTGTGCATATCCTCTACGGTGTACTCTAAATTCTCCATATCCATTCCCGTAACTTCCGGCACATTGTTGCGCTCAAACTGGGTAAGGTAATGATCCATATTAAAGGATACCAGTTCCGTTGCCGTAAACAACAGGACCATACTTAGTATTATTCCCATTACGGTATACAGTATAGTTTTAAGCCATCGATTCATCGTCCGAGCGCTCCTTTTTCTCTATAAATTCGTTTTCCGTCAGGATTTCAATTTCTACCCCTTCAGATTGCAATTTCTCTGCCTTTTGAAGCTTTGATCCCGGGTCCGTCCCTACAATCAGAATATCCGTATTCTTGCTGACACTTCCCGTAACCTTGGCTCCCACTTCTTCCAGGTAAGTTTGAATATCCTTCCGACTGGAAAAATTCTCGAAACTTCCGGTAATGACGATGGTTTTTCCCCCAAAGGGATTTTCACCGGACAGGTCTCCATCCCCTGGGCCGACTTCCGCCGAGGCTTGATCCTTTACAGGCTTGGGATTTACGCCGGCATTCAGTAAGGCGTCGATACTTTCTTTAATCCGCTCATCATGGAAAAAATCCACTACGGACCGGGCCACAATTTCTCCGATATCTCCAAGGCTGATCAGTTCCTCCGCCTCAGCCTCCCGAAGGTTTTCCAGGGTTTGATAATGCTTGGCCAAATCCTTGGCGGTCTTTTTTCCCACATTGGGTATGCCCAGGGCGTACACAAACTGAGAAAGCTCACAGTCTTTACTGTCTTCAATGGCGGATAAAATGTTTTTCGTTTTCTTATCTCCGAAACGTTCTAAGTTGATTAAGTCTTGGTATTCCAGGCGGTATAGATCCGCAATGCCCCGAAGGCCCACTTGATCGTGAAGCTGCTCCGTAATCTTCTCACTGAGTCCTTCAATGTCCATGGCGTCCCGGCTGGAAAAATGGGAAATTCTTGAGACCAGCTGGGGTTTGCAGGACAGGGAATTGGGACAAAAGATATGGGCCCCTTTTTCCACCACTTCCGTACCGCAGGCCGGACAGTTTACAGGCTTTGGGATTTCCTCCGCTGCACTGCAGCTCTCCTCCACCACTCCCATAATCTCCGGGATTACATCATTGGATCGTCGAAGCCAAACCTGACAACCCACCTGCACACTTTTACGCTGAATGTCTCCATAGTTGTTCAGGGTTGCCCGTCCCACCGTCACCCCTCCGATTTCCACCGGCTCTAAAATTGCCGTGGGGGTAAGTTTTCCCGTACGGCCCACCTGCCAAATCACGTCTTTTAGCAAAGTGGTCATCTCCCGGGCTTCAAACTTATAGGCCATGGCCCAACGGGGGAATTTTTGGGTATAACCCAGTTTTTCCCGGGTTTTTACGTCGTTGACCTTAATCACTATGCCGTCGGTTAAAAA
Source organism: Clostridiales bacterium (assembly GCA_007134725.1). Classification (GTDB taxonomy): domain Bacteria; phylum Bacillota; class Clostridia; order Peptostreptococcales; family T1SED10-28; genus Isachenkonia. Next base: position 3,309 of record SLKF01000256.1, read on the forward strand.
ATCCAGCTCTTCTATAGTCTTTTCCAGGGCTTCGATCTTTTCGATGACCCCTTCCATGTTTTTGCATAGATAAATATGGGAATCCACAGGGAGGCGCTGCTCCTTTAAGAACTGAATCATCTCCATATGGCTTTGAAACTGCTGATCTCCGTAATAATTGATATGATAAAAAAAGGCATCCAAATTTCTTGTTGCCGTAACTTTCGGGTCAAGATTTCGAAGGGCTCCCGCCGCTCCATTTCGGGCATTTTTTAAGGGAGTCTTCGCAGTTTTGTTGTATTCTGCCAAGGTGGAAAGACCCATCAGCCCTTCTCCCTGCACTTCCAAGGTCCCTTTATAGGGAATGGATAAGGGAATAGACTTAATCGTCTTTACCTGCTCTAAAATGCCTTCCCCCACTTCTCCGTTTCCGCGACTGGCCCCCTGGATAAGCTCTCCCTCTTTATAGGTAAGACTCAGGGTTAAGCCGTCAAACTTGTATTCCACCACATACTCTAGGGGTACATTATCGCTCCCTAAAATCCGCTTCATTCGCCCTTCCCAGTCCCGCAAGTCTTCAAAACTTTTGGATTTATCCAGACTGAGCAGGGGCCGAATATGGGGATGGGGTTGAAATTTTTCCAAAGGCTCTCCCCCCACTCTTCTGGTGGGAGAATTCTGCAGTTGTATTCCGGTATCTTTTTCTAAAATCTCCAGTTGTTCGTATAGCTCATCGTACTCCCGGTCACTGACTAAGGGGTTATCCAGGGTGTAATAATGATAAGCGTAGTCATTGAGCTTTTCCACCAGGCCTTTCATCAGCTCCGCCTTTTTTGATTCCGGTTCTTGATCTTTTTTTTCTGTTTCACGATCTTTTTTCTCTGTTTCACGATCTTTTTTCTCTATTTCACGATCTTTTTTATCTATTGTATGATCATTTGACTGATCATTTTCTTGGTTTTCCATTGAGAGCCTCCCTTTATTCCAGGATTTGCAGATTGATATAGGCAGGATCGATTTTTTTCAGTCCCGCTTTATCAAAGATGATGGTCAGCATGGACCCCTGTTTGCCTACCACTTTCCCCTGACCGAACTTGGGATGATACACTTGACTTCCCGGCTGGACTTGGTCCATGGGAAATTCTCCCGTAAAGTCCGAGGTCTTTTTCATTCGTTGTTTTTGCACTGCGGTTCGACGATCGTAAGGATCTTCCATATTGATTAAGTTCTCGGGAATTTCCTTTAGGAATCGGGACATGTCATTGACATGGGTATTTCCGTAAATGTTTCGCATGGTGGCATGGATAAAGTGGACCTCTTCCTTGGCCCGGGTAATGCCCACATAACAAAGCCGTCGTTCCTCTTCTTCATTGCCTTCATGGATGGAAATCGGCGAGGGAAAAATCCCTTCTTCCATTCCCGGTAAAAATACCACGGGGAACTCCAGCCCTTTGGCACTGTGAAGGGTCATGAGCAGTACCCCTTCTTCGGTATCGTCACTGCGGTCCATGGAGGTTTCCAAAGACGCCTGTCCGAGAAAAGCTTCTAAGGTTCCTTCCTCCGAGGTTTTATCAAATTCCATGGTAATGGATTTGAACTCCTCTAAGTTGTCCAGTCTTGCTTTGGCTTCAATGGTTCCCTCATCCACTAAGCTTTCCTGATATCCCGTGTCCTGGTAAATCGATTCCACAAGCTCCGTGATGGTTAGGGTACTCTTGGTCTCCTGAAGACGGATCATGGTTTCTAAAAATTCCTTAATCTTATTTTTCACCCGGGTCGTGAGTCCCGGAATGTATTGATAATCCTTTAAAGATTGGAAAAAATCCTGGTTTTCCATCTCCGCATATTCATCGATTTTTTCGATGGTTTTCTTTCCGATGCCCCGTTTCGGCTCATTAATAATCCGCTTGATGGCCACATCATCCACGGGATTTTCAATGGCTTTTAAATAGGAAACAATGTCTTTGATTTCCTTTCGGTCATAAAAGCGGGTGCCGCCGATCAGTTGGTAAGGAATCCCCCGTTGTACCAGGATTTCCTCGATGATCCGGGACTGGACATTGGTTCGATAAAGAATGGCAAAGTCCTTATAGGCCCGCTCTCCCAGATCCCGTTGTTTTTCGATGGTATCCGCAATATACCTTGCTTCATCCCGCTCCTGATCCGCTTTATAATAGTTCAGCACTTTTCCTGTATCGTTATCGGTCCAGAGTTTTTTCGGCTTTCGCTGGCTGTTATGGGCCACCACTTCGTTGGCCGCCTCCAGAATAATATTGGTGGAACGGTAATTTCTTTCCAGTTTAATGGTTTTTGTCTTTTGAAAATCCTGCTCAAAACCCAGGATGTTTTGAATATCCGCCCCTCGCCAACCGTAAATGGATTGGTCGTCATCTCCCACCACGCAGATATTTTTGTGGTTGTCCGCCAGCATGCTGACTAAGGTGTATTGGGCCATATTGGTATCCTGAAATTCATCCACCAGGATGTACTTGAATTTATTCTGGTATTCCCGTAAAATTTTTGCATTCTCCTTAAAGAGGATTACGGTCTTCATAATCAGATCATCAAAATCCAGGGCATTGTTCTTTCGAAGGGTTCGCTGGTACATTCGATAAAGCTTTTCAATCTGCTGGTTCCGATAGTCATCCCCTTCGATTTTTAAATACTCATCCGGGGTAATCAGCTTATCCTTGGCCCGGCCGATGGTCCCCAGCATGGCTTTGGGATGATATTCCTTTTCCGGCAGTTTCAAGGCCTTAATGCACTCCTTCATGACCACTAATTGGTCGGAAGGGTCGTAGATCCCGAAATTGCTGGTATAACCCAGGGCTTCAATTTCTCTTCTCAGGATTCGAACACAGGCGGCGTGAAAGGTGCTGATCCATAAATTGTAATAGGGTTTATCCAATAGAGCCTCTACCCGTTCCTTCATTTCCTTGGCCGCCTTATTGGTAAAGGTGATGGCTAAAATATGGTAAGGATCTATCCCCAGTTCCTCTACCAGATAAGCAATCCGATGGGTAAGTACCCGGGTTTTTCCGGAACCGGCGCCGGCCAGGACCAGTAAGGGACCTTCCGTTTCACACACCGCTTGGCGCTGCATGTCATTCAAATCATTTATATCCATGGTATTACGCTCCTCTTATAATAAGTTTAAATACTGAGTAAAATCTAATCTTATCTTATAATACTTCCGGAAATTCTTCAATAGAAAAGAGGTCCTTCCCTGCTCTCTTCAAGAAAAAACACCAGTGCGAAACACACTAGTGTAGACTTCCTTCTTCCCTTAGGATATCCTTTTTATTAAGCACCGCAGCTCTTAAGGCGGCTTCTAAGGCTTTGGTGATGTCTTCCAGGGCCATGGAGGCTTGCCCCGGTTTATCCGTTACCTGGGCCGGTATATAAGGGACATGAATAAACCCGCCCCGGGCCTGTGGTTTTTCCCTGTGAATATGATCCAGCAGGCCGTAGAGAATGTGATTGCATACAAAGGTTCCGGCGGTATTGGAAACGGCGGCGGGGATTCCGGCCCGACGAATGCTGTTCGTCATGGCCTTTATGGGGAGGTTGGAAAAATAAGCTTCCGGTCCTCCCGGAATGATTTTTTCATCCACCGGCTGGTTGCCTTCATTGTCAGGAATCCTGGCATCATCCAGGTTAATACCCACCCGTTCCACACTGATTTGGGGCCGGCCTCCCGCTTGACCCACCACCAGAATAATACTGGGCTCCGTCTCTTGGATTTTTTCTGTTAACACCTTGATGGACCGATGAAAAACCGTAGGAATTTTCACCTTTACCACCACGTATCCTTCAATCTTGCTTTTCACCTGTTTTATCGCTTCCAAAGCGGGATTGATGGCTTCTCCTCCGAAGGGGTCAAAAGCTGCCAATAAAATTTTCATTTTCTTCCTCCTCCTGATCCGTTGCCAAATCCTTCGTTAAAAATTCAGGCTTTTTCGGGAGTGTTACCCGGATTTTCGTCCCTTCATCGGGCCGACTCTCTACCTCGATTTCCCCCTTATGAAATTTGATAAACTCCTTACAAAGAATCAGACCCAGTCCTGTTCCCTCTTCATAATCGGTGCCCTTTGTGGAGTTCACCTGATCCAGTCGAAAGAGGTTGGGAATCCGTTCTTTTCGAATCCCTACCCCGGTATCTTCAATGTCCAACAGAACCCGGTCATCCTGAAATCTTCCATGGATTTCAATGGCTCCCCGGTTCGGTGTAAATTTCACCGCATTGGATAGGATATTCCGAAAGATCGTTCGGATCATCCAGGGATCCCCTAAGACTTTGAGGCCCGCTTCCATCTTCATTTCTACCCGGAGTTTTTTCCGGCGAATTTCCTGATTGTAGAGTTTTAAATTCTCGTCCATCACCGCTTCCAAGAAAAGATCTTCGGGACGAACCTTCATATCTCCCCGCTGGTGCATGGACCATTGCAGGAGATTATTAAGCAACTTGTTTA
>SLKF01000024.1 GCA_007134725.1 Clostridiales bacterium
GGCAGTAATAATGGTTGCGATTCAACTATTCTATGCTTCCGGGATTATAAGGGATATTCATAAAGAAAGACATTCGGTGGCATTTCAACTCTGGTCTCCCCTTTCATATGAAAACCCAGTTCTTGAAACACCGGATTGTATTTCGACATTGGCAGGGTCATGGTCTTAAACAGTTTTCCCGGTTCTTTTTTCCCCAGGGCTAAAATCAACTCTTTGACCATTTCCTTCCGACCTCCATAAAAAAGCAGACGTAAATCTTCACCGTCATAATCATAAATTAAAAGGGCTTTCCCCTCTTCTGTCTGAAGAATTTTTCCTTCTCCATGAAGCTTTGTTAACAACTGCTTTTCCATAGGAATAAACTTCCACTTACTGCCGAATAAAAAACCGTAGTTCTTATAATACTCCAAAAACCCCTGTACTATTTCATAGGGGTCTTGTTCCCGGGAAAGTTCCTCAACTGCTATGGTGGGTTTTTCCGATTTTAACTTTTCACATAGAATAAAGCTAAACGCTGCTTTTCGTATAAATCCGTGTTTTTCCCCCGAATGGATACTTCCTTCAGCCTTTCGGTGACAGGCAAAACGTAGGGATCGGGGATTGCTTTTTTTCGCCTCTTGAATCAACTCTTGGGTCAATAAATTGGCATACCCCATGCCCCGGTACTTCTCCTTTACCCGAAGTCCCTCCAGCCAGTAATCCTTTGTCGTTAGATAACTCATTTTCGCAAATGCCCGAATTTCACCGTCCTTTTCGACGACCAAAATCTTCCCCGTTTCCGGGTTCAACCAGGTATCGATGGTTCGAAGGATAAAATCATTTCCCTCCCACACGGTTTTAGAAATCTCCAGAATCTGCTCTTTGTCGCCGTAGTTTCCTTGTCGAAGGGTTTCTTCCATTTTTATGTCTCCTTTATTTAAATCTATGTTTTGCCTGCGAAGTCTATTTATCCTACTTCGGATTCAATTCCCAAAATTCCTGTAAATCGGAATAATCTTTTCCGTTGATCACATCTTCCTTTTCGATCCAACCCTTTCGGGCAATTCCTACTCCGTAGTCCACATCTTGAAAACCGGAAAGCCGATGGGCATCGGGATCAATGGTCAATGAAATCCCCATACTTTTGGCCATTTTGCATTTTCGCCAGTCTAAATCCAGTCGATGGGGGTTGCTGTTGATTTCCACCGCTACCTTGTTATCTTTCAGCGCTTTAAAGACTTTTTCCTCGTCAAAGTCGCAACCTTCTCTGGAAAGGAGCAGTCGTCCCGTCATATGGCCGAGGATTTTGGTGTAGGGGTTTTCAATAGCGCCCACCAGACGTTTTGTCATTAATTCTCTATCCATTTTCAGATTGGAATGAAGAGAAGCGATAATATAATCGAACTTTTTCAACACCTCGGCTTCATAATCCAAACTGCCGTCGTTTAGAATATCCGACTCGATTCCCTTTAAAATTTTGATATCCGGATATTTTTCTCGAAGATTGTCAATTTCCCGGTGCTGTTTTTCTATAGTTTCCGGCTTAAGGCCGTTGGCATAATATGCCGTCTGGCTGTGGTCGGAAATTCCAATATACTGCAATTCCCGATCCCTGGCTTCCTGCACAATCTCTTCCATAGAGTTTACTCCGTCACTGTAATGGCTGTGGATATGAAACAGGCCTTTTACATCCTCTTTTTCTATCAACCGGGGAAGTTTATCCTCTTTTGCCGCTTCAATTTCTCCCTGATCTTCCCGGAGTTCCGGGGAAATCATAGCAAGGTCTAAGACTTTAAATACATCGGCTTCAGTTTTCGCAGGGATTCGCTGATCCCCTTGAAAAATTCCGTATTCATTCATTTTTAGTCCTTTTTTCTTAGCAATTTGCCGCATTTTGGTGTTATGATCTTTGCTGCCGGTAAAATGATGGAGGGCGTAGGGAAACTCTTCTTCCGTAACCAAGCGGAGGTCCACATTCATACCCATATCCAGTCGGACACTGACCTTGGTTTCTCCCTTGGCGATAATCGTCTCTACCCTTTCAAATGCTGCAAAGTAATCCCCAACCGCCAACCGGTTTTCTTCTTTTACAGCAACTAGAACATCCACATCCTTGATCACTTCTTTTCGTCTTCGAAGGCTCCCCGCTTCACTAAAGCGGAGGATTTTATTTTCTTTTTCAAAGTACTCCTGAAGTTCTTCTAAAATCATCATTCCCGTGGATATCAGGTATTTTCCTCGATATTTTTTCAGGTTTTCGATGCCCCGAAGAATTTTTTCCTGGGTGGTTTTCCCAAAACCCTTTAAATCCAACAAGCGATTTTCCAAACAGGCATATTCCAGTTCCCCCAAGGTTTCAATCTCCAATTCTTCATAGAGGACCTTAACTTTTTTCGGTCCCAGTCCCGGCACTTTAAAAAGATCAAAAATGGATTCGGGAAAGACCTTTTTCAACTCCTTATAATAGGTCATCTCTCCGGTCTCAATGAGTTCCGTTACCTTCTCACTGATGGCTTTTCCAATGCCCTGTACTTTTTGCAGTTCCTTTTTTTCGACCAGTTCCAAAAGACCGGTCTCCAAGGTTTCGATGCTTCGGGCGCCGTTTTGATAGGCCCGGATTTTAAAGGTGTTTTCCCCTTTCAACTCCAGCATCAAGGCGATTTCCTCTAAAATTTTTGCCACATCTTTTTTATCCATGGATCACACCTCTATTCTTCTATGATTTCTATAGGGTCTCCAATTTTCACGGTACCGCCCTTTACTACCGCCGTAAATATTCCTTCCCTGGGCATAACGCAGTCTCCGGTTTGATGGAAAATCTGGCATTTGCTGTGACATTCTTTCCCGATTTGGGTAACCTCCTGTAAGGTCTCCCCAATTTTCATTTTTGTTCCGATGGGAAGCTTGTGTAAAATAACTCCCTCGGTCGTAATGTTTTCTGCAAACATTCCCGGCTTTAAATCCAGACCGTCTTTTTCCATGGCATAATCAATGCTTTCCTGAGCCAGTAAACTTACCTGTCGATGCCATTTCCCTCCATGAGCGTCCCCTTCGATGCCGTGGTCCTGAATGAAAACCCCCTTCTCTACAGGGGTTTTCACAACCCCTTTTTTATCACTTACGTTGATGGATACCACTTTTGCCATGTTATTTCCTCCTCTGCCTTCTCAGATATATACACCTGTCCTATTTCTTCGGTTTGATAACCGCCTAAGTCTTCAATTTTCTTGATAAAACCTTCCTGCTTAATCAGTGCCAGCATTTCCAGTATTCTGGGGTCTTCCAGGTGTTTTTTCGGCAACACCAGATCGTAATCCTCCCATTCCACGGGGATAAAATCCACGCCTAAGGCTTTGGCGGCGGAGTATACCCCAAGACCTGCATCGGCAGTGTTATTGGCAACCGCTGCCGCCACAGCGGTATGGGTAGTTAGGGCCCGGTCATAACCGGATATTTCTCCCGGGGATATCCCCAGTTTTTTTAAATAGAAGTCCAGCAATATCCTCGTTCCCGCCCCTCTTTGTCGGTTCACAAACTGCAGTCCTTTCCGTGTCAGGTCTCCAATTCCCGTAATTTCTTTTGGGTTGCCTTTTTGAACCATTAACCCCTGGCTTCGTTTTACCAGTTTTACAATGGCCATATCTCCCCGGGGAAAATTGGATTGAATCATTTCTTTATTATAACTACCTTGCTCTTCATCTAATATGTGCATCGGTGCCATATGGCATTCCTGATTTTTCAGAGCCAGAATCCCTCCGAAACTTCCCACATGGGCAGAGGAAAGTCCCGCCTCCGGACGGTTGGTCTGCAACCAGTCACTGAGAAGATCCATCACCACATCATGGCTGCCTACGGATACCAAAGTATTTTCAATTTCTTTCGCTTCCTTAATCAACTGAATCGCTACCACGGCTCCCTTTTCATAGCCCTCTAGGCCTTTGGGTATTCGAAGAATGCCGTCGGCTTTAACCAAGGAAGTGCTGACCCCGGCCCCTCGACTTAAAGGAGTGGCCACATAGCGGTCCCCTACTTTTCCCACCTTCATGCGGACAAATTCTTCGTGTTTTAAAGAAGAGACAATCCTTCGAGCCACCGTGGCTTCCATGGTTTTTTCCTCTTTCGGTTTTCTTCCCGATAATTTTTCGATAATGGGCTGTACAAAGTATTTAAAATCAATATAGGCGGAGACGGGATAGCCGGGAATGCCGATGACCGGTTTCTTGTTGATAAAACCAAAAATAATCGGCTTTCCCGGTTTGATGGCCACGCCGTGAATTAACACTTCTCCTAGCTCTTTAATCACATCGGCGGTAAAATCTTTACTGCCCGCAGAGGATCCAGCGTTAATGACGAATAAATCATTTTCCTTCGTCCCCTGTAGAATCCGCTCTTTCAGTAAATCATAATCATCCTTGGTAACGGGGTAATGCTTTGGAATACCTCCTGCTTCTATCACCATGCCTTCAAACATATAGGAGTTGGAATCAATAATTTTCCCCACATCCCCCGAGTCTGCCACATCAATGATTTCCGAACCCGTGGGCAAAATTCCCACCCGGGGTTTTTGGTAAACTTCCAAAGTTTCCACTTTCCCCGCCAATAGGGCTCCTATGTCCATGGGGCGAAGCCTGTGATTGGAAGGTAAAATCAGCTCTCCTTTTACCACGTCTTCTCCAATCTCCCGAATATGTTGGCGAGCCGGAGCACTGCTTCGAACTTCCACCATTTCCTGATCCATCTCCACCAGGTCTTCAATCATAATTACGGTGTCAAAAGGGTCCTTCACCACGCCGCCCGTATTGATATACTCAAAATCCCGTTGTTTTTCCAAAATAACCGGTCGGGTTTCCGTGGCTCCCCGAGTTTTTTCAGAAATTGTGGCAATACCGTCCATGGCCGCTGCACTATAGTTCGGTGAAGAATCCCGGGCAAAAACCGGAGCAGCGGTAATTCGGTTCAGGGCGGATTTGGTATCAATCACTTCCATCTTTTCCCGAATGTTTTTTCGATCCATGGCCTCCTGGTAAAGCCTTAGGGCTTCATGAAATTCCACACTTTTTAAGTAAATGTTCCGACTTTTATGTTCCATTCCCTAACCCCCTTAAGATTATTAGTAGTTAGCAATTTATTATTAGCTATCGGCTTATAGCAATGGTTTATTGATCATGGATTTAAAAAATTTGCAGTCTCCATCCGTAGCTATCCATTCAAATATAACTTCCTCATTTTACATCTTCTATATTACTTTTGCATTTTACGTAAGGGGATAGACCTTTACCCTGTCTCCTTTATTCAATCCCTCTTCATTATGGTCGATGACAACGTAGCCCATGGCTCTGCTCATCATGGAAAGAGTCCCGGATTTCCCGTACACTGGCGTTACGAAGCTTTTCCCCTCTTTTTCATATAAAGAGACCATAAAGTAATGGGCACGTCCCGGGGCCGAAGGAAAATTGCGATCCATCTCTCCTAAAAGATAGGGATCCTCGGTTTTCGGCTTTTCGTAAAGCTTGGTTACGGTTTTGACCAAAACTTCGTAAACCATCAATGCGGATACCGGTTGTCCCGGCAAGCCGAATACCGCTTTTTTTCCGACCTTTCCGATAATCGTTGGTTTTCCCGGTTTCATCGATACACCGTGGACAAAGACTCCCGGTTCTCCTAAGGTGTTGATTACCTCTTTTGTATAGTCCTTCTCTCCCATTGAGCTTCCTCCGGAGATCAAAACCAGATCACAGTTTTTCAGAAATTCCGCCAAAGTTTCTTCCAGTAGTTTTCGCTGATCTTTTACCACGGCGGTTTTCTCCAAGGAAAATCCGTCCCTTTCCAGAGCTGCTCCCAGGCTGTAACGGTTCATGTCCCGAATTTCCCCAAGGCTTGGTCGCTTGTCAATGTCCACGATCTCATCTCCGGTGGAAATCAGACCTACAGCAATCTTTTGATATACCCGGACTTCCGCTACCCCTAAGCCTGCCAGCAGTCCGATATCTTCTGTTCGAAGCCGGTCGCCTTTTGCAAAAACCGCTTCCCCTACTTGGATGTCCTCCCCCTTTTGCAGGATGTTCTCCAAATCCGAGACGGGCTTTACAATGCCTACCGTGTGCTCGTCAAAGGCTTCGGTTTGCTCAATCATCACCACAGCGTTAACCCCCTCAGGAATCATGCCTCCCGTGGGTATGTAGGCGCATTCTCCCGGTTCAATGGTTCCCGGAGCTTCCTTTCCCATTTCCACGGTAAATTTGTGTTGTAAATAGGTGGCAAGGCCTTCACTGGCTCCAAGAGTATCCTGATACAATACTCCGTAACCATCCACGGTGGAACGGTGAAATTCCGGAATGTTTTCATAAGAAATCACTTCCTGGGCCAAGACTCTTCCCCGGGCTTCGGTGATTGGGATTCTCTCAGTTTTTAGGGGAAAATCCTGAAAAGCTTTGATTATTTTTTCCTGTACCTGCTCTACGGTATATGTGCTGAGTAACTCCATATAAACCTCCTTTTGTTGCTTTTTTATTGTGAATAGGATCGTCAAATTCATGGTTAGAACCTCAACGATCTTGAAACAATTTTTCCATATCCTTGGGCATAGAAGCCTGTACCCGGAGTTTTGTTCGGTATCGGGGCTGAAAAAACTCCAGTTGATAGGCATGTAGGGCCTGTCTTGGAAAGCTCTTTTCTTCTATTTGCTCCTTCGAATCAGAGTATAGGGTATCTCCTATGATCGGATGGCCTAATGCGCTTAAATGCACCCGAATCTGATGGGTTCTTCCCGTATACAGTCGGACTTTCAACAAGGTTCGATCTTTTTTTCGCTCCAAGACTTCGTACCCGGTTTTACAGGCCTGCCCGGCGGGATCAATGATCCGTCGGCCCTCACTTCCCTCAGGGTTAAAAATCCGGCCTTCAATTTCCCCCCGGTCCTTATCCACTGCGCCGTGTACCCAGGTCAAATAATGCTTTATGACCAGATCTTCCTGCATTTGTTTCATTAAATCGAAATGGGCGAAGGGGTTTTTAGCCACGATTAAGAGTCCTGAAGTGTGCATATCCAATCGATTGACAAAGCGAATCTTCATATTCAGTCCGATCCCTTGAAAATAATCCATCACCCCGTTGGTTAACGTGTTCTCATGATGGCCTCGGGTGGGGTGGGTGACGATTCCCGGTTGTTTATTTAAAATCAACAGGTCCAGGTCCTCATAAGCAATTTCCAGCTCCATGGGAACCGGAAGATAATCGTTGGGATCCTCTTCGAAATTCATCTCTATTTCATCCCCTCGATAAACGTGAGTATGGTATGGAGCGTATTGACCGTTCATTAGTATCTGACGCCTTTTTTTCATTTTACTGAGGAGTCTACTGGAAATCCCGTAATGGTCTCTTAAAAAGTCCTTTAAGGAACTGCCTTCTTCGCTTACTTCTACAATATGGGTTATGGTTGTGGAACTTTGTTTGTTCGGATCCAGCATAAAAATCCTCCATTAATAATTTTTTTTCTTACAATCCTACTAATTTATTATAATATGAATCCTTGGGATAAACAACCGAATTTCCCTCCCCGGGGATTTATGATAATAATACTTATCTCTAATTTTTTTTCTATATCTTGGGACTTTATATTGTTAATATTTATTAAAAAGGGTATACTTTTAGGTAATAACCATCTATGAAGTATAAGGGGTGATTCATTATAAATAAACAAAAAGTGGTCAATATCGTTTACAATGAACTTCAGTTTTCTCAGGAAACTGCTAAATATTTACGTAA
>SLKF01000221.1 GCA_007134725.1 Clostridiales bacterium
ACATATGACTGAAAAAAAAGACTTGAAAAAAAGAGAAATTGAGATGAGTGATAAGCCTACTTCCGTATTTTATGCCTCGGGAATTATTGTGTTATTATTCGTTTTATGGGGAGCCATATCTCCCGAATCCCTAGGAAATGCTGCAGGCTTGGGTCTTGGATGGATGATTGAAAATTTTGGATGGTTTTACATGCTGATTACCGCTTTTTTTGTTTTTTTTGTAATTTTTCTTGCTCTGAGTCCATACGGAAAACTCCGACTGGGCAAGCCCGATGAAAGACCAGAGTATACCTGGTTTTCTTGGATCGGAATGCTTTTTGCGGCGGGAATCGGTGTAGGTTTTGTCTTTTGGGGAGTAGCCGAGCCGATTTTATATTATTTGGATCCCCCGGTAGGAATTCAACCGGAGTCCGCAGAATCAGCAGCGGCAGGAATACGCTATGGTGCCTATCATTGGGCGCTACATCCCTGGGCCATTTTTGCGTTGGTGGGGCTGACCCTTGCCTACGTTCAATATCGAAAAGACCAACCGGCTTTAATCTCCTCGGCATTTTACCCGTTGGTGGGAGACCGTATAAATGGAGCGACCGGTCGGGTAATCGATACCTTGGCGGTGATCGCCACCTCAACCGGGGTGGCCACAACCTTCGGTTTAAGTGCCATGCAAATTAGTGGGGGGCTTTCCCATATCACGAACATTCCCAATACAGCCCTAACCCAGATGATTATTATTGTAATCGTAACTTTTCTTTTTATGTTGTCCGCCGGTGCCGGGGTGGATAAGGGGATTAAAATTCTCAGCAATATCAACCTGGTAATTGCCGGCTTGTTATCAATTTTCGTATTAACTCTAGGTCCGACAATTTTTATTTTTGAAAATATGGTGTCCACCCTGGGGGGATATGTTGCAAATCTTGTACCGATGAGTCTTACCCTCACCCCTTTTTCCGACTCCCAGTGGCTCGGTAGAAACACGATATTCTTTTGGGCATGGCATATTTCCTGGGCCCCTTTTATGGGAATTTTTATCGCCCGAATATCCAAAGGGAGAACCATCCGGGAATTTATGGCGGGAGTATTGATCGTACCTTCCCTTCTGGCCATTATCTGGTTCAGTATTTTTGGAGGCTCCGGTCTTTATGTGGAGCTCTTCGGTGTTGGAGGAGTTGGAGAGCTGGTACTTTCCCAAGTGGAGCTGGCCTTATTTGTAACATTGGCGGAACTGCCCCTTAGCGGGATTACTACGGTTTTAGCAGTAATTCTTATTCTGATCTTTTTTATTACCTCTGCGGATTCCGCATCCTATGTACTGGGAGCCATGACTTCAAACGGAACCCGGTTCCCCAAACTCTGGGTCAAGGTGGTTTGGGGAATGTTGATCGCAGGAACCGCCAGTGTGTTGCTGTTATCCGGTGGGGGCGGATTGGACGCTCTGCAAACCGCATCCATTATTACGGCTTTACCCTTCGCGATTATCATGTTATTGATGGTGGTATCCATGATGATAATGTTTTCCAAGGATTTACGAACCAGCCGACTACAAGAAAATCAAAAAGAGCGAAAAGAAATTAGATCTCAAATTGAATCCAATATTATTGAGGATGTAAAAGAACAAGCTCTGGGAAACCTGCAAAAGCCTGATCCTGGAAAACTAAAGGCGCAACTGAAAGAAGAAATTTATGAAGAGGTAAAAGAAGAAATCTATGAGGAAATTAAAAAAGATGTAGTGGAAGAATTAAAAGAAGAAATGAATAGCGATGAAGAAGGAGAAACCCGGGAAGTACCCCTGCCTGAAAAGTTCTAAAATGGAAGACACAATATAAGACCATTCTTTATCCTTGACAAATATCGCCAAAGGTACTACACTGTGCAACAGGATATTTTTTAAACAGCATTAGACTCAATCTATAGGAGGTTTTACTTTGAAGAAAAAAATATTTTCAGTGTTAGTCTTAGGCTTGGTAGGATTATTTATTCTAACCGCTTGTGGTGACGGAGGAACGGAAAACGGAGATAATGAAGAAAATGCAGACAATGATAACGGTTCGGTCCAAAATGAGGATGCCCTCGGAGAAATAGAGCAGGAAGAGATGGATCTCGATGGTTTTCAAGAATCCGATGTTTTCCTTCGAATTAACGGAGAAGAAGTAACCTTCGGGGAATTTGAAGAGGAGTTTGAGCGGAGCAAACAAATGGCTGAAACCCAATATGGTATGGATTTGGATGGTGAAGATGGGGCGGTAATGATTCCACAGATCCAGCAACAGGCCGTAGAATCCATCATTACCCAACAGGTAATGCTTCAGGAAGCCCAAGACCAAGACATTGAAGTTACTGATGAAGAAGTAGAAGAAAGCGTGGAGGGGTTGATGGAACAATTTGACGGAGAAGAAGGTTTAGCCCAGGCCATGGAAGCGGAAGGACTTACCGAGGAGTCTTTAAGGAAATTTCTTTATGAGAATCTGATGATTGAAAATCTTATGAATAGAAATCTGGATTTAGACAGCATAGAAATTACTGCAGAGGAAAAGGAAGCCTACTACGCTCAACTACAGGAAAGTTGGGAAGAACAAGGCCAGGAAGAAGTGGCCTTTGAAGAGGTAAAAGACCAGATTGACGAGCAACTTCAGCAACAACAGGTACAGGAAAAGCAAATGGAGTACCTGGAAGAGTTGATTGCCCAGAGTGATGTGGAAAGATTATATCAATAAACACAAGGGTTTTACTAAAACGCTTGTTATAGTAGAAGAACCGCCTTTACGATTCTCTTTTGGGGATGGTAGAGGCGGTTTTTTATATGTAACACGGATGATACATTTGTATGATAAAGTTTGTTTAAGAACCAGGACAGAGAATAAGGGAGCGATACGATGAAGAAACAACGGATACAGGAATTGGATTTTCTCCGTACCGTAGCCATTATTATGGTGGTCTTGGTACATGGGATTACTCGGGCAATCGAAGTACATCAATATAATGGCGGCCTCACCACAGGAATGGAATCCGTTCTTTTAACCCTGCGTTTGTTTGCAACCTTCGGTACTCCTATATTCGTATTTTTATCGGAATTTCTATTATCCCATTCATATAATGAAAAACTACCCCAAGGATTTTTTAAAAAGCGGATGAAGTATATTTTTCTCCCTTACGTTTCCATGGGGATTTTATATGCATTTGTGATGACCTATGAAGCTGGAGGAATGGCAAGCACAGGAGTAATGGAAGTATTTAAGAATTTAGGGATCAATCTTGTAACCGGTTTTTATCGACACGGCTATTTTATCTTGTTGATTTTTCAGTTCTACCTACTACATTATTTCTTTCATAAAAAGCTGAAAACCATGGACGTGAAAATTCTATTGGGTGGAAGTTTGATCATCAATGTGGCCTATCTTCTCTTTTCCCATGGGATTCAGTTTTTAGGGATACCCTACGTAAACGAAGTGGTCCAAGTATTTACTTGGGGAGCCGCACCCGCATGGATCTTCTATTTTGCCGCAGGTTATGTTCTGGGGCAACAAAAAGAAGCCTTTCATCAATTCCTTAAGCGAATTGAAAAAAGAATTTTACCCTTAGTGATCATTAGCGGTGGATTTCTGGCGCTGATGTTTTTTAGCGGAGTGCTCACAGAAAACAGCTCGAAGCGCTTCGATATGATTTTCTTTACCTCAGCAATGTTTTTACTGCTGTATCGTTATGCCTTAAAAAACACTTACTCTAAAAGAATTACCGGTTTTATCAGCCGATATTCCTTTGGAATTTACCTGCTTCATATGTTTTATCTGTTTCTGATGACGGAATATCTGATCCATATGGAATTACAGTTACCTCCTATAATTACATTGGTTACTTTGACCCTGGGAAGTGCAGGATTGTCCATCGTTACAACAAATTTACTCAGCCGGTTCATGTGGGGTGCTTATGTGGTGGGACGATTAGAAGTGAAACATCAGCAGGTACTCCCAGGAAGAAAGGAGAGGGATGGACAACGTGAAAGAAGATACATTACAGAGTCTTAAGGATTACCGCAATAATTGGCGGGAATTTACAGCTTTCGGTATAGTCTACATTTTTATCAGCGCTTATATTTTCATTCCGATTCTTAGTAGTATTCTTCATCGAATACTGGTATATGTAAGTGGAGGGGTCGTAGTTAATCAAGGAGCTTTTTCCCTGCTGAATTTAATAGTCATTTCAAAGCGTTATTATCAGGATCGGAAAAGAATGATTGGCTGGGGTGAACTAAGACTGCCTGAGAAAAATCTTCCCTTGTTAAAAAGTACGGAAAAACGATTGCAGGACTTAATGAAAAGAAGAAAAATTACTGCTTTGATTATGATTATCATATTGATCATAGCAACCTTCGGTCTTGGAACTGTTGTCCAGGAAAATCTGGTTTATGCCGGAAGAAATGTGGAAATCGTTTCTCACCGGGGGATCGTGGACGGGGAATTTGAAAACAGCTTGAGTGCGGTTAGAGCGTCCTTGGAAGCGAATATCGATGCTGTGGGGATGGATGTTCAAACGACAAAGGATGAAGTGATTGTATTAAACCATGATCGAACCCTTAATCGAACCTTCAGTCTACCCTATGACATTCGCAATACCGATTATAAAGAGTTAATGAACCAGGAGGTGTCCCTACCGGAAGGGTTTTTACCCGGGGATCCATATCTTCCCACCCTGGATGAAGTCTTAACATTAATAGACGGACAATTGGATATTCATATTGATGTGAAAACCTTTGGAGAATCGGAGCTTTATGCAGAACAAATCGTGGAAGTTGTGGAAGAAAATGATATGGTGGAATACGCTTATATTCAATCCTTTGATTATGAATTCTTACAAAAGGTGAGAGTCTTAAATCCGGAGATTCAAACCGCACAAATTCTCTACTTTGCCATTGGAAACATCGCTTCTTTAGACGTGGACTATCTAACCGTATACAAGGGTATGCTCAATAATGAACTGGTTCAAAAAGTCAATCGAGCGGAAAAAGGGCTCTTTGTTTGGACCGTAAACTCCGAAGATGCCATACGGGAAGTATTACAATATGATATTAAAGGAATTATTACGGATTATCCCCTACGGGTCCAGGAAATAATGGGCCGGGGACGGTATTAACCTTGAGAAAAAAACTGTACTTTTGTCTTAAAAATAAGATAAAAATACAGGTTTTTTATGAAAAATTACAGCCTGGGTATGGAGACTTATTTTACTCCAAAACCCTGGAATTATAACATAGACTGATTGGAGGATATCAGTAATTGGTATAAATATATAAACAGAAATACCTGAGGTGTTGTCCATTCCGGGGGGGATGAAAATGGGTAATAGAAGTAAGATGATACTCTTTACAATGATCCTGACTATGATCTTTTTCAGTGGCTGTAAAAGAGGGGAAGAGGAAACCTTGGAGTCTCCCTATGAAGATCGAGAAAGACAAAAAGAGACGGAAGAAAGTGAAAAAGGTGAGGAAACTGAAGAAAAAGGAACTGAAGAATCTGAAGAAACTGATGAAACTGATGAAAATGATGAAAGAAAAGAGGAAGAGAAGAACTCCGAGTCGAGAATTATGGCTCTTAAAGAAGATCCAAGTAACTGGATTCATTTCAATGAGTCCATTTTTCATGAACTTATTAATATTCGAAGATATGAAAAAAACCGACTAACCTATGCGGATTTTTACCGGGATATCGATTATCGACTGATGATGGAAGAAGAGAGAGTGTTGGAGCTTTTCGGACATCCCAATCGGAGGGAGGAAGATCCCTTTGCCTATAGGATGTATATCCTGGAATACGACGGATTGATCATCCATATTAATGATTACGAACATGGACTTTATGCCACAGGGTACCATATTAGGAGTCCGAGGTTTACGGGTCCCCGGGGTACGAAAGTAGGTCAAAGCCTGGGAGAGGTCCTTCTTGCTTATCCTCTACCCGATAAGGATCAGTATATTTCAGAGGAAGGACAGATTCGATGGGGAGAAGAAACCGTGTATTACGGTGCCTACATGGGGGCAATTTATCACCTGGAGGATGGAGAAATAACGGAACTTCGATTTGCGGAAAATACGGGCTTTGCCGGAGTGGCTTATGAAATTTTTGGAGGGGTGGTGCAATCCATATACTTCTTTGAGATGAATTAAAGAATCTCCAAAATAGATTCACGATAATCATGAATCTTTATGAAAATAGTTAAAACGTTTGGGGAAATGAAGGTTATTCCTTAGGCGTTTTTTTATGAGTTAAAAGTATGAGAGGAGAAAACACAGGAATGACAAGACTTTTTCGAAAAAAAATCAAAATATATCAAAACATTGATAGAGTAAATGAAGGAGTATGAACTCACGGTGTAGAATAAATAGATTATGGATGCACTAGTAGCTTGGATAAGAAAATGATGGGGAAGGAAGATGGCCGTGAATATTATGTTAACAATTCTGGGGTTTACAATGTTAATTATCGGTGCCAACTATTTTGTGGAGGGCTCCGTAAATATTGCCAGGAAGTTGAAAATTCCTAATATGGTAATCGGTCTGACGCTTGTTGCTTTCGGAACCAGTGCACCGGAGGCGGCAGTCAGTATACAAAGTTCTCTAAGTGGACAGAGCGGAATATCCTATGGTAATGTTTTAGGGTCTAATCTGTTTAATTTGCTGCTGATTCTAGGAGTCGTGGCTGTGATTAAACCGGTGGCGGTTCATCTTTCCAGTCTCAAAAAAGAAATTCCTTTTATGGTGCTGGTAACCGGAATTACCCTGTTTTTAGGCTATGAAGGTAAGGGTAATTTTGGTTATACAAGATACGATGGTTATGTATTATTGTTGCTGTTTGGGATGTATCTTTATAGTATGATCGAGATCATTCAGGAGGATCATGGAACATTGGATTTGCCCGGGAAGGAAATAAGCACAAGGAAATCCCTTTTACGGACTTTCGGAGGACTTGGTTTGATCATTTTTGGAGCAAATCGATCGATCCTAGGGGCTGTTGGAATTGCAACGGCTCTTGGGATTTCCGAGACAGTCATCGGTCTTACCGTTGTGGCGGCTGGAACATCCCTACCCGAGTTGTCCACCAGCATTGTTGCAGCACGAAAGGGAGAGAGTGATATTGCAATCGGGAATATTGTGGGTTCCAATATCTTTAATCTCTTGTTTGTACTGGGGGCATCCGCGGGAGTCAAAGGGTTTGCCTTAGAGGCCGTTGCTGTAAATGATATGATGCTGTTACTGGTCTTTACGGTGATCGCTTTTATATTAATGAGAACCGGAAGAGTGATCAGTCGATGGGAAGGGGTTCTATTTCTTCTATGTTACCTGGGCTACATGATTTTTCGCTTGGGGATGTAAAATAATAGGTTTCAAGTCTTTGTTTTGAGAAAACATTTCTTTAGCAAATTTGCTAAGACAAAATCAGCCAGAAAAGGCGGGTATGATTATGATTAATAAGCGAATAGGCCACCTGGGACTGAGTTTTTTTGTCCCCGGGTTGATACTTATCTTTCGACCCTTACAGATGACCCCGGATCAGGCAATAGTTCTTTCCGCCTTGATGCTGACCATTACCTGGTGGGCCACGGGGATTGTAAAAAAAACTATGGCATCGAT